>CABUIX010000028.1 GCA_902491795.1 uncultured Bacteroidales bacterium
CAGACAGGAACTACTGCCGCCCGGCAATGGACAAGTCCACCTCGCTCGAAATCAAGGCAGGGCGCCATCCGGTCATAGAAACCCTCATGGCTCCCGGAGAGGAATATGTGCCCAACGACATCAGCATGGACAGCAAGGGAGACCAGATAATCATCCTCACAGGTCCGAACATGGCAGGAAAATCGGCACTTCTGCGGCAGACCGCGCTGATTGTGCTGATGGCCCAGACCGGCTCGTTCGTACCCGCCGCAAGTGCAAGAATCGGGTGGTTCGACAAGATATTCACAAGAGTGGGTGCGACGGACAACATCTCCAGGGGTGAATCCACCTTCATGGTAGAAATGCTGGAGACGGCAATGATCATGCACAATCTCTCTGCCCGCTCGCTCGTGCTTCTGGACGAAATAGGCCGAGGGACCTCAACCTACGACGGAATGTCGATCGCAAGGGCCCTTGTCGAGTACATCCACACGTACGGAAAGGGAGCAAAGACTCTTTTTGCCACGCACTACCATGAACTGAACGACCTTGAGAAACAATACCCCAGAGTCAAGAACTATCACATCGCTGTCAAGGAAGAAGGCAAGAACATAATTTTCCTGAGGAAGATGGAACCTGGAGGAGTTGCACACAGCTTCGGAATCCATGTGGCCAGACTCGCAGGAATGCCGCACGAGATCATCGAATCGGCCGAGCGCACCCTCAAGCAGCTGGAAATGAGGGAAAAGCAGGCAAGCAGCATGGACATCAAGGAAGACGGAAGCCTGCAGCTCTCGCTGTTCCAGCTGGATGACCCCACGCTATCGTCAATCAGACGCCAGCTCGAAGACGCCGACCTCAACAACATGACCCCGCTGCAGGCGTTCGACCTGCTGCGCAAGATGAAGCAGGAAGTTGGCCTATCCTAGGAAATTGAACAAGAATATGACGATGACAGCCGCAGGGCACACCCAGCGCACGAGGAAGAAGAAGATTCCGAAAAGTTTCACGTTGCCTCTGGCTGTACCGGAATTCGTGATTTCGTCGAAAACATCCTTCCTGTTCATCACATGACCGACAAACACCACTGCCAAAAGACCCATAAGCAGAAGAAGGATATTTGAAGAGGTCCAGTCAAACAGGTCGAACAATGTTCTGCCGGCTATCCTGAACCTTCCGAGCGGCCCGAAAGAAAGAGAACACAATATGCCGAGGATTCCGCATATCGCGAAAATCCATTTGCATGCTGTCGCACGCCTCATGCCGAAACGCTCCATCAGCCATGCTACACCGACCTCGATCAGGGAAACGCAGGATGTCATGGCAGCCACGACCACGGCGAGGAAAAAGAACGTCGACACAACCGCACTGAGCAGAGGCACTCCGGAGCCCATCTCGGCAAATATGTACGGCACGCTCTGGAAGATGAGCCCTGGTCCGGAGCCGGGTTCAATTCCGGCGGCAAAAACGGCAGGCATTATGGCAAGCCCGGCAAGCAGGGCGAACCCCAGGTCCGAAAGCCCCGTAAAGGCACTTGAAGCCATTATGTTCTCATCCTTGCTGACATAGGATCCATAGGTTATTATCGCACCCATGCCCACCGACATCGAATAAAAGCTCTGTCCCATCGCATAGGCGAAGGTCTCGGGAGAAAGCTTGCTGAAGTCAGGCTTGAAAAGATAACGTACCCCGTCCATGGCTCCAGGCAGGCTGATGGAATAGACGGCAATGACTATCACGAGCAGGAAAAGCACCGGCAGGATGATCCTGCTGAACTTCTCTATCCCGGTCTTCACTCCTCCGGCCACAATCAGCACGGAGATTCCGAGAAACACCAGATGCATCGCAACCGGTTCCCACGGAGACGAAATGAAGGTCCGGAAGACATCGGCGACTTCTTCCGGAGAAGCATCGAAGAAGCCAGGAGACATCGACTTGATCATATAGTCGAGGGACCATCCCCCTATCACGCTGTAATAGGAATTGATGATTGTCGGTATCAGAACGGCGAGTATGCCGACACGGCCCCAGAAGCGGCTTTTCGGGGCAAGCAGACCCATTGCATCGCTGGCGTTGCTGCGGCTCCGGCGTCCGATGATGACCTCTGAAAGGAAAATCGGAAGGGTTATGAAAATAGTGGCCAATATGTATGCAAAAACGAAGGTCGCCCCTCCCTGCTCACCGGCAAGATACGGAAAGCGCCAGATGTTTCCCAGGCCAATGGCCGAACCCGCCATGGTCAGGATTACCGAAAGCCGTCCGCTGAAATTCTCTCTTGTTGCCATGCCATATCTTTTTTCCGCCGGTAAAGCAAGCTCAAGGCAAACAATTACCTCGCTCTGCAATACACAATAAACTCGAAACTTATGCCGCTCTTCCCGTCAATCATGGTTTCGGACCGCGACTCCTCCATCCACAGGGCAGAATCAACCGACGGGAAAAAGGTATCCGCATCCTCAACATCAACATGTACCCGAGTCAGATACAGTTTGTCGGCACGGTTCAGCAGTTCCGAATAAACCTTGCCGCCTCCTATCACGAAACACTTTTCGGCCGCTGTCCTTTCCGCTTCCAGAAGAGCTTCGTCAGCAGAATTCACGCAGACCACGCCTTCCGGAAAACCGGTGCGGCTGCGGCTCATGACTATGTTTTTTCTGCCCGGCAGCGGACGCCCCAGTGATTCATAAGTGGCACGTCCCATGATCACCGGACAACCCATGGTGACGCGCTTGAAATACTTCAGGTCCTCCCCTATGTGCCATGGCATGGCGCCGTGCACGCCTATGGCCCCGTTGTCCGCAACTGCGGCTATCATGCACACCATCATACGGCAACAGGGGCTTTTATCGCAGGCCACGGGTCATATCCCTCAAGCGTAAAATCCTCGTAGCGGAAGTCAAACACGCTTTTGACGTCCGGATTGAGAATCATGCGCGGAAGAGGTCTCGGCTCCCTGGAGAGCTGTTCGCGAACCTGGTCAAAGTGGTTGAGATAAATGTGCGTGTCACCGGTAGTATGGATGAATTCCCCAGGCTGCAGTCCGCAGGTCTGGGCAATCATCATGGTCAGCAGCGCATACGATGCTATGTTGAACGGAACCCCGAGGAAAGTGTCGGCACTGCGCTGGTAAAGCTGGCAAGACAGCTTGCCTTCAGCCACATAGAACTGGAACAGGCAGTGGCACGGAGGCAGGGCCATCCTGTCCACTTCACCGGGATTCCAGGCGGTGACAATCATGCGGCGGGAATCCGGATGGTTGCGTATAAGCCCTATGACATCCGACAGCTGGTCAATGGTGCGTCCGTCGGGAGTCGGCCAGCTTCGCCACTGATGTCCGTATACGGGACCGAGATCTCCGTTTTCATCTGCCCATTCGTCCCAGATGGTAACCTTGTGCTCCTGCAGCCAGCGCACGTTGGTATTGCCGCTTATGAACCACAGAAGTTCATAAATGATTGACTTAAGGTGCACTTTCTTGGTAGTCAGAAGAGGGAAGCCCTCACTGAGGTCGAACCTCATCTGATGCCCGAATATGCTTTTGGTACCGACACCGGTGCGGTCGCTCTTGACCACACCGTTGTCCATTATCTCCCTGAGTAGATCCAGATACTGCTTCATCCGTCCGACAGCTTTCTTAATCCTTTTTTTCTGTCCCGAAGGCGAAAATTATCGCCTCGTGGAAAGTCTTGCCGGGACGGAGCACTGTCGAAGGATAGTCCGGATGGTTCGGGCTGTCGGGGAAATGCTGGCATTCCAGGGCCACGGCGCAATAGTCATGGTAGATCCTGCCGCGCTTGCCCACGGGGCATCCGTCAATCCAGTTGCCTGTGTAGACCTGGATTCCGGGCTGGGTTGTGTAGACCTTTAGTGTCCTGCCGCTCTGTCTTGACCGGAGTTCCGCCGCCTCCTGAAGCTGTCCCGGCATGTAGCCGTCAATGAGCCAGCATGCGTCGTACCCCTTTCCGTAATTCAGCGCCGGGAAGTCCTTCCTGATGTCGCGTCCGAGAGTCTTCGGGGTCAGGAAGTCCATGGGCGTTCCAGCCACGGGCTCGCTTGCGCCCAGAGGTATCAGGGTCGAATCGGTGGGAAGATATTCAGAAGCGTTGAGCTTCAGGTAATGACGCAGCACGCTTCCGCCGCCGTTCAGGTTGAAGTAGCAGTGGTTGGTAAGGTTCACGACCGTGGGGGCGTCGGTCTTCGCGGAGAATGTCAGGCGAAGTTCGTTTTCCTCGCTCCACTCGTAACGGGCAACAACCACCATGTTTCCCGGATAACCCATTTCCCCGTCGGCCGAAACATACTTGAATTCCACGCCTCCCTTGTGCTTACGCGAATCCCAAACCTTGTTCTGGAAGCCTTCGGGGCCTCCGTGAAGGTGATTCGGGCCATTGTTCACCGGAAGGTCGTATTCCTTGCCGTCGAGCGAGAATTTACCCTTGGCAATGCGGTTGGCATAGCGTCCGGGACATTTTCCGGCACAAGGCCCGTCGGCAAAATAACTTTCGGGCTTCCCGTAGCCGAGCACCACGTCGGCAAGTTTGCCGTCCTTGTCGGGCACATTAACGGAAACGATTGCCGCACCGACACTTCCAAGGGACACCGAAGCCCCTGAAGAATTTGTCATGGTGTACTTGTAGATGGGTCGGCCGTCTTCGGTCCTGCCCCAAAGTTTTCTCCTGATAGCCATATTATCAATTATTGTAGTTGGTCAAATCGTCAAAGAAAGCCAGAACCCTTTCCAGTGGAGCATCCTTGAGCATCACCCTCTTCTCTCCGTCAAGAAGATAAATAGAAGGAATGGCCCTCACGAAATAAAGCTGCCCGCTGTTGATTGTCTGCCCGTAGTCGCAGGCATTGATCCAGTTGGAAGGGTATATCGGTGCATATTCGCGCCATTTGTCGATCTCCCCGTCGATATAGATGTTCACTATCGCCAGTGTCCCGCCGGCGATCAACGAATCGATATACGGGCGCGATTCTATCTCGTCTATGATTTCCCTGCAGTAGTTGCACCCTGGATTGCTGAAGAACAGCACCGTATAGTCAGCCTTCACGCCGTGAAGGGAACCTTCGTGGCCAGAAATGTCCCTGAACCTGAAATCAGGGGCGACACTTCCGTAGGGATTGAGCCTGCACATCCTGAGTTCAAACTCATATCCTGCACGGCGGGCATCGTCAGTGAAGCGAGACCCCGCCAGCCCCTCCACGAAAGGAAGATAGTAGTCCTCGCTGCGCAGCGGAGAATTCGGGTCGTACAGACAGTCAGAGACCATTTCGGTCATCCGCAGATAGAAAAGGGATGAGGTGTCGGCTGCCTGCCTGGCCTCAATTTTCCCGAACAGCTCGCCGACCTGCTCCTGGGCACGCTCCATCGGCTGAGTCTGAAGGAACATCACAAAAGCCGAGATGTTCTTCATGACTTCGGCGTCCGGAACGCCGAGCACATGGGCGGAATCAGTCGGCCATTCACCGTCAAAGAAACCGTCCCAGTAATGCGAGACAATATAGTCCTGCCTCTGCTGAAGGTCGGTAATCATGCCAGGCACTTCCGGCAGCGGAAAGGCGCGATAACTGCTTTCAGGAGCGGCATTGCGTCCTCCGCAAGAAACGAGGGAGAGCAGGAAAAGTATTGCAAAAAATCTTGTCTTCATACAAAACGCAGTGAATTGTAAAGTTAGCCAAAAATGGTAATTTTGAGAAAATTTTCTCTAAATGAAGGCCAAACTGCTGACTGTCATATGCTCAGTGATGCTGACCGGATTCCCGGCGGCAGCGCAGTTCTACTCTCTGGGCAGCGAGCCGGCCACCGTAAGATGGAATTATGTCGAGACCCCAGCCTACAGGATAATCTATCCTGAAGGCCTGGACTCCCTGGCATCCGTATATGCAATCAGGCTGGAGCAGGCGGCATCCGTCGCAGGCAACACGGCCGGGTTCCGCCCAAATGAAGCCTACGGCAGCCGTATGCCGGTCGTTCTCCATGCACACACGGCCTATTCCAACGGCATGGTGGGCTGGACTCCCCGCAGGATGGAACTCATGACCATGCCGGATCCCTACGCCCCTGACCCTACTCCATGGGAAACCCAGCTTGCTGTGCACGAATCCCGCCATGCCGCACAGATGCAGTACACTGTGTCCCGGCCATTCCGCGGATGGCGCATCATCAGCGGCGAACTCGCGGCGGGTGCACTTGCGGCAATATACTGCGGACCCGCATTCTTCGAAGGAGACGCGGTGGTGGCCGAAACGGCACTGACACCTTCGGGAAGGGGCAGAACCGCCGACTTCCTCGAATACTACCGCACAAGTTTCGCCAACGGAGAATTCCGGAACTACTGGCAATGGAGATACGGGTCACAGCGGCACTACACTCCGGACTACTACCGCGCAGGGTACATCACCGCAGCAGGGATACGGACACTGTGGGACAGCCCGGACTTCACCGCACGCTACTTCAGACGTCTGCCAGAACACGGAGGCGTGGTTTTCAACAATTTCGGGAAGACCCTAAAGGAAGTTTCCGGCAAAAAATTCAGAGCCGCCTTCCGGGAAATCTGCGACAGCCTTTCAGCATTCTGGGCAGCTGACGACAGCCTGAGGGCACCCTTCATGAGCTCTTCGGAGATCACAAAGGCCGGCAGGCGGTACACCGAACTGAACGGTCTTGTGCTCACGGACAGAGGAATCAGCGCCGTCAGAAGCGGAATCACCATCCCCAATCAGCTGGTCAGCATAGACTGCAGCGGCAATGTCGCGGTCAGAGGCAATTTCAGTTCCAGCTACACAGGACTCGAGTACAGCCGCGTCACCGGAAGACTATACTGGAGCGAATATGCTCCTGACCCGAGATGGGAGATGCGATCGTTCTCCAACATCAGGTACATCGGTACCGACGGACGCAGGCATACCCTTACCGGAGGCCGCAGGTTCTTCCATCCGGCCGCTTCCGCAAATTCCGCAAGGATTGCCGTAAGTGAATATCCTGTCGAGGGAGGCAGCGCAACAGTCGTGCTGGACGCCTGCGACGGACACGAGATCCAAGTTTTCAGGGCACCTGAAGGGATGCAGGTCATCGAACCGGTATGGGTAGGCGACGAACTCTACACCACGGCGCTTACCGACGGAGGCTACGGGATATACAGGGCAAGGGATTTCAGCTGCCTGCTTGGGCCGCAGCCGGTCAAGATAAAGCAGCCCTGGTCATTCGGAGACACTCTGATGTTCACCGCCGACCTTACGGGAGTCAACGAGCTCTACTCGCTCGACCCCTCCGACGGAAGCCTCACCCGATTGACTTCAACCCGTTCCGGTGCCGCCGACTTCACCCTCAACCAGGCTGCAGACACTCTGTACTACACTGTACTGTCTCCGGACGGAAGGACAATTCATGCCACACCGGTGGACTCCCTCGCCGCAATGCCTGCGGACTTCAGCCGGTTGCCGCATTACCCGTTTGCGGAAGAGCTTTCCGAAGGTGAGCCAATCAAATTCCAGGAAACCGACCCTGACTCCGAAATTTCCGAGCCGCGCAGATATTCAAGAATCTCACACCTTTTCCGTTTCCATTCATGGATGCCTCTTTACGTCGACTATGACGCAGTAAGCAGCCTGAGCATGTCGTCACTCACGACAGCCGCCAGCCTCGGAGCCACCGCATTCTTCCAGAATGACCTCGGCAATTTCATGGGATCCGTCGCCTACAAGGCAGGATACGGGAACGGCTCAGGGTGGAGGCACAGCGGACATCTGAACATCAACTGGTCCGGATGGTACCCCATAATCGAAGCGAAGCTGCATTTCAACGAAAGGGACGCCCTCAATTACCGGGAGACCGAAGACGACAAGGGCGACAAGGGCCTGGGGTACTCGCCGTCAGGCATTCCTCTTCTTTCGGCGGACCTCAACGTTTATGTGCCACTTTCGTTCTCCAAAGGAGGATGGCTCAGCGGAATCATCCCGGAAGTCAGCATTTCCGCGACAAATGACCGTTACTGGAGGACCGACGGATCCTCAGGCAGCATGTCCAGAGCCACCGCAAGGCTCAGGGGCTACATGATGGAGAGCACCCCGGCATCGCGCATCTACCCGCGCTGGGGCATAGGAGCCGAACTAGGAATAAACGGCAGGCCGGAACTTGCTGAACTGCTCTGCCCCACCTTCTATTCCTATCTCTACGGATACATCCCGGGGCTTTGGCAGACTCACGGAACAAGAATCACCGCAGTATACGAGAGACTCGTGACCACTGGAGCCTACTGCGAACCTTACATGGTGACCGTCCCCAGAGGATTCAGCTCAACATCTTCTTCTGCCCTTTCGGCCTACCCGGACAGAATCAAGCTGACGGCCGACTATGCGATGCCGGTACTTCCGCTCGACTGGGCAGGACTCGGTCCGGTCGCATACGTCAAGAACTTCGAACTCACTCTCCACGGCGATCTTTCTCTTGCCGGATTCGGCGCAGCTTTCAACGGACCGCTGCGCACGCTCTTCAGCGCAGGCGCTGATTTCAGCGTAAGATTCGGAAACCTGCTGTGGGTTCCATACGACACAAGGATCGGAATCTCCTACAGTTACAAAGGGGGAAACCTGTTCGCAACGCTTCAGCAGCTCGGATACGAACACAGCCGTCACAGCATAAGCCTGATATTCAGCGTCGACCTGTAGACACACGACAAAGCGCGAAATCAGTTCAAGTTATTGAATTTTTGTATATTTGTCAAGTATAAAACCATAAACCGCACATCGAAAAGATGGAACAAAAGAAAAATTCCTGGGCCCAGCTCTGGACCACAGAAGACTGGCTCGCAGTATGGATAGGCTTCATTGTCATCGCCTTGGGCTGCATATCCGTTCTCACCGGAGCCTTTGACTTTTCTGCATTCAATTTCAAGACCTGGGGCTGGGGCGAAGCCGCCGCAACCGGTGTGACACCTCTTAGCGAGCAGATCAGTTCGCCAGCTTTCTGGACCAGACTGCTGATGACTTTTGCTGTTCTCGGGATACTTTTCACCATAGGGGCCAGGCTGCTTGGAGAGAAGTCAAAAAAATATGTCCCTGCATTCATAGGAATCTTCGTGCTGGCCGTGATCGTAAGGCTCATAAGTGCAGAATTTACCCTCAACAGATATCTTGAATGGGCGTTCTGGGCCCTCATAGTGGGACTGCTCGTTTCCAACACGGTAGGCGTGCCCAAATGGCTAAAGCCGGCAGTAAAGACCGAGTTCTACATCAAGACGGGCCTGGTGATCATGGGCTTCTCCGTACTGTTCTCGAACATTGCCAAATTCGGGCTATATGGACTCGGAATCTCATGGGTAGTTACCCCCATTGTCATAGTGTTCATGTGGTGGTTCGGCACAAGGGTGCTCAAGATGGACAACAAGCCTCTGGTGATAACCCTGGCTTCGGCCACGAGTGTCTGCGGAACCTCCGCCGCGATCGCTACCGGAGCGGCTGCCAAATGCAAGAAGACCGACCTCACGATGGCCGTGTCAATATCCATTCTGTTTACCGTCCTGATGATGGTTTTCGAACCGATCATAATCAAGGCCACCGGGATGTCGCAGATAATGGGCGGAGCACTGATCGGAGGCACGGTTGACAGTACAGGAGCCGTAGTGGTAGCAGGAACGGCACTCGGCCCCGAGGCCCAGACCGCAGCGGTGCTTGTCAAGTCGATCCAGAACATACTCATCGGTTTTGTCGCGTTTTTCGTGGCACTTTTCTTCACCACCAGGATAGACAAGTCCGGCACAGAGAAAGTCGGTGCAATCGAAATCTGGACCCGGTTCCCGAAATTCATCCTTGGCTTTTTCGCGGCCTCCCTCATAGCATCGTTTGTCATTCAGCCCATCTTCGGAGGAGACCAGGTTTCAGCAATAAACAAGGTCCTTGACCAGTACAAGAACTGGGCATTCGTGCTGGCGTTCGTGAGCATAGGTCTTGACACCAACTTCAAGGAGATCATAAAGCAGCTTCAGGGAGGGAAAGTGCTCTGGCTGTATATCGTCGGGCAACTTTTCAACATCGTGCTTACCTTTGCCATGGTTTGGCTGCTGCTTTCCGGCAAGATTTTCCCCATTCCCGTCCTTGACTAGGCAAAATGAAGAGCGGAACTGACAAGAAGACAAAAATAGGCAGCATTACCGCTGCGGTTGTCGCCGTGGCGGCAGTGGCCGCAAGCATCTGGGTAATGGCCAGCGGAAAAGGGCTGCAGGAAGGCCTGGACTTCGGGGCCGGGGCGTATTATTATGCCGATATCCCTGAATTCGAGAAATACCTTGCATGGGATGCTTTCAGCGAGGCTCTCCCCTACTGGGTATATGTACTGCTTTTCCTTATTTGGGGATTCATGATATACAAAGTCTGGGTCTGGATCGACAAAAGGGGGAAATAATGGCCTCAACCGAAAGAATACAGGCAACGTGCAGGTCATGCGGCAAAACGCACGAACTTGAGTTCACAAGCAGCGTGAACGTATCCTCAAACCCCGAACTCAAGCAGAAAGTCAAGAGCGGGGAAATGTTTGTATGGACATGCCCCCAGTGCGGGACAATGAACCTTCTGAACCGTCCTTTCCTCTACCACGACCCTCAGGAGAAACTAATGATACTGCTCACACAGTCAGACGTCCATTTTGAAGGACTGCCCGAAGGATATACAGGAAGGCTTGTGCACAGTGTAGGGGAACTGGTCGAGAAAATCAACATCTTCGATGCTGGACTTGACGATGTGATCATCGAAATGTGCAAGTACGTGACTTGCCACGAACTCGGCAAGAATGTCCAGCTGAAGTTCTTCAAGCTTGGAGGGGCAGATTCAGAAATGACATTCACCTATCCCGAAGACGGACAGATGCAGATGATAGAAACCGGATTCAAGGTGTACGAGGACTGCGCTGGAATAGTGAACAGGAACCCCAGGATAAAAGAAGCAGCCAGGGGACTTGTAGCTGTCGACCCGGACTGGCTTTCAAAATTCTTCGCATAAATTCGGCTTAATTACCGAAAACGGTTGGCAATTTCTCTGCAACTCATCAAGATCCTTAAAGACAAGTCCGTCATAAATTTCAGACAGAGTAGGAATTATAGTTTTTTTTATACTTTGCGGGAAGTTATCTAACCAAAATGTTTTCAAAATGAGAGCCTTCAAATATGCATTATGCTTGTCATGCATAATGCTTTTTTGTTTTTTGACGTCGTCCTGTTCTACAAAGGACAGAGTCAAGTACGAGTTTCCGGAATTCAAGGTCATGTCCGACATGAAATTCGAACTTCTGACTGATACGCTTTTCGGGTTCAGCGCCATTTCAGATATTGCAGTTCATGACAACCTGGTGGTGATGGCAGCCACGAATCTTGAAACAGGAAAGTGCATTCATGTTTTTGACAAGAACAACGGAAAGTTGCTTTTAAGCACCTTGAACAGCGGTCGCGGTCCGAAAGAGCTTTTTTATACACTTGACTGCAATTTCAACAGAAATGACGGTGTCATGACTTTTTACGATGCTCTCATTTCAAAAAAATTGTGGTTCAATGTAGATTCTCTGGTTTATGGAGGACTTTCCGCAGTGGAACAGGCACATTGTTGATTTGTCAGATGGAGTTCTTTACATTGGCAGTGAAAGCTATCTTTACAGGGATACGTCCAGTGTGAACAGAATGGAGTATTGCGCCAGGAACGGTGATGTCCTGTCAGTTTGGAATGAATTTCCCGAAATTGATGATGACAGGAAAAGATTCATCATGTATTACCAAGATCGTGTGACACTGTCTCCAGACGAAACCCGAATGGCGATTGCCACGTCTCTTGGAGGAATCCTTGAAATATTCTCTCTTGATGACGGCATCATAGAAAATACGGCTACGAAATATTTCATAGAGCCGGATTTTGATGTAAAAGAAAACGGAGGATATTCTTTCAATGAGAATACTGTCGAGTCCTTTAATGACCTGACTTCTAACGAAGACAAGATTTATGCAGTATTCGGCGGCAGAATTTTATTGAAAGAAAATTTCGCAAAGCCTGTTGAAGACAGGGATCTCGTCTATACGAGCATTGCGGTCTTTGATTGGAAAGGTTCTCCTGAAAAAATAATCCATACGGATTACAGGATAGAAAAAATATGTCTGGATGAAGAGGAAAACATGTTGTATGCTGTCGTGAACGACATCGAAGGAAATGCCTGGATTGGAAGAATCAGCATATAATATACTCGCCGTGCCTTTTGCACAAAATGAACAGGGACATTCTCAAGTGGAGAATGTCTCTGTTCATTTTTCGGAAGTATGCCGGAATCAGAGCTTCCTTGCCCCGTCGGAAATCACAACGTCGTAGACCTTGGGCTCGTGGCCGAACTTGGCGGCAAACTGCTCCCTTGCGGCCTTGACGAAAGGCTCATAAAGCTCATCCTTCACGAGGTTGATCGTGCATCCGCCGAAACCTCCGCCCATTACTCTTGAACCAGTGACATCCATCTTGCGGGCAAGCTTGTTCAGGAAATCGAGTTCCTCGCAGCTCACCTCGTAGAGACGGCTGAGTCCGAAATGAGTCTGGTACATCATTTCACCCACAGTCTCATAGTCTCCCCTTTCGAGGGCATCGCAGACATCGAGCACCCTCTGGACCTCACCGATCACATATTCGGCCCTCAGGAAATCTTCCTCGGGAATTTCTTCCCTGACTTCTTCAAGCCAGAGTCTCTTGGCGTCGCTGAGGAACTCCACCTCGGGATGTCTCTTCCTGATTGCAGCGGCTGCATTCTCACATGACTTGCGCCTGTCATTGTAGGCTGACGAGGCAAGCTCATGCTTTACGCAGGAATCCAGCAGGACAAGCCTGTAGCCGACGGGATCAAACGGGAAATATTTGTGTTCGAGGGTCTTGCAGTTGAGCAGCATCAGACTTCCCTTCTTTCCGAAGCATGAAGCGAACTGGTCCATGATGCCGCAGTTGACTCCGCAATAATTGTGCTCCGTTGACTGTCCTATGCGGGCAAGCTCAAATTTGTCGATATTGTTGCCCATGAGGTCATTGATTGCAAAAGCAAAGCAGCTCTCAAGCGCAGCGGAAGAAGAAAGGCCTGCTCCAAGAGGAACATCACCGGCAAAAACCGCATCAAAGCCCACAACCTTTCCTCCCCTCTTGATGGTCTCGCGGCACACACCGAAAATGTATCTTGCCCATGCCAGTGCAGGCTTGTCCTCTTCGGCAAGGCCGAAAGAAGTGCTCTCGTCATAATCCACCGAATACACCCTGACTTCATTGAGGCCGTTGAGCTTGATCTCGGCGGTTATGCCCTTGTCGATGGCTCCGGGGAAAACGTATCCGCCATTGTAGTCTGTATGCTCGCCTATCAGGTTGATTCTGCCGGCTGCGGCATAGAATGTTCCGCCTTCGCCGTAAAGTTCAGTGAACTTTGAGTGAATTTTGTTTAGAATTTCCATAATTATGCGGTAATTGTTATATCCGTGCCAATTTAGCAATTCTTGTGCTCTTATCAAAAATTAAATTCAAGAACTACAGGAAGATGGTCGCTTATCCCGCCCTCGTACCGGGGACCCGAAAAGCAGCGTCTGGGCTTCATGCCTCCGAACCCCCTGTCTTCCGTCAGCAGAGCCGGATCGGCAAAGACTTCTTCGCGCACCTCAAGGTCCCCGAAGCTGAAATAGCCGTCGATCTTTTCCCAGTTTCCGTTGTATTTGAGCGTTCCCGGCCCTTCTCCCGGCCACAATTCATCATTGAAGTCTCCTATTGCCAGGACACGCGGACAACCCTCCAGACGCAGTGAATCGGCCAGATTCAGCATTCTTGACATGGCCGCCTCCCTCCTGTCGGACTTTCCGCCTATTCTGGAGGGATGATGATTGACAAGAACAGCCAGTCCATCAAATTCGGCGAGAAGAATGTCACGGGTCGCAATCACAGCCCCGGAACTGTCCATTACGTGCTTCGGGCTGCTGCCCACAAACCTTACGGACGACTTCCTGTAGATCAGGCCGCAGTCCATGCCGCGGTGGTCGGGAGAATCGTGATGCACCCAGGAATATCCGAGCTTGCGGAGCAGAGTGGAAGACGCGATGCTGCGCACGACATAGGCATTCTCCACCTCGGCAAAGCCCACTATGTCAGGAGCCCTGCCATAACGGTCGGCCATCTTCAGCAGAATCTTGCTGACCGCGTCACATTTGGAGCGGAATCTGCCTGCTGTCCAGTACTGCTGGGCATTTTCGGAGCGATAGTCAAAGAAATTCTCCAGATTCCAGAAAACGACCAGCAGTGAATCCTGGCCGTAAGCCGCCACTGCCGGCAGCAGCAGGGCGAGAAGTTTTGCCATAGTTCTTTTCATGGAGGTGAATATAGCGAATTTTGAGTAAATTTGCCGTCCTTAACACAATTGAAGATGTCACTTAAATGCGGAATAGTAGGATTGCCCAATGTCGGCAAGTCTACGCTTTTCAACTGCATAAGCTCAGGCAAGGCCCAGAGCGCCAATTTCCCTTTCTGCACGATTGAGCCCAATCTCGGTTCTACAAATGTCCCTGACAGGAGGCTTGACACGCTTTCAGAGATATGCAAGCCCCAGAGAACGATTCCTGCCACAGTCGACATTGTCGACATCGCCGGTCTCGTGAAAGGCGCCAGCCATGGTGAAGGTCTCGGAAACCAGTTCCTTGCGAACATCCGCGAGTGCGACGCAATACTTCATGTGCTGCGCTGCTTCGACGACGAGAATGTAGTCCACGTGGACGGCTCTGTCGATCCGGTGAGGGACAAGGAGGTTGTTGACCTTGAACTTCAGATAAAGGACCTTGAGACAATAGAATCCAGACTGGCAAAGGCGGAAAAGGCCGGAAAGACAGGGGACAAGGAAGCTAAGAAGCTTGCCGACCTTCTTGCACGCTACAAGGCGGCCCTTGAACAGGGCAAGTCATGCCGCACGGTCGAACCGGCAGGCGAAGAAGAGGCTGCCATGGCAAGGGATCTGTTCCTGCTCACCAACAAGCCGGTAATGTACGTCTGCAATGTGGACGACGCCTCAGCCGCAAAAGGAAATGCCTATGTGGATGCCGTCCGCAAGGCCGTAGCCGACGAGAACGCTGAGATACTGGTGATTTCGGCACGGACTGAGGCAGAAATTGCAGAACTGGAAGACTACGATGACAGGAAAGCTTTTCTCGAGGAAATGGGACTCGAGGAATCAGGAGCCGTCAGGCTTATCCAGGGAGCCTATCATCTTCTCGGTCTCCAGACGTTCTTCACTGCCGGTGCTGACGAATGCCGCGCATGGACCATTCATGCCGGGGACAAGGCTCCCAAGGCTGCAGGAGTAATCCATTCCGACTTCGAAAAGGGATTCATAAGGGCCGAAGTCATCAAATACGAGGATTTCGTGAAATACAAGACTGAGGCTGCCGTAAGAGCCGCCGGAAAAATGGGTGTTGAAGGGAAAGATTATGTGGTACAGGACGGCGACATCATGCACTTCCTGTTCAACGTTTAGGTTATATGGGATACGAAGCTTACGACAAATACGCATCGGAATATGATGCATGGTTCATAAAGAACGAAAACGTATTGGAAAGTGAGGCAGCGCTCGTTGCGAAAGTCCTGGAAAACTCAGGAAAGGTACTCTCAATAGGCTGCGGCAGCGGACTGTTCGAGATGATAATCAAAAAACGCCGCGGAATCATCGTGACAGACGGAGTCGAACCCTCAAGGAGCATGGCTGAAATAGCGATGAAAAGGGGAATGAATGTCACCATAGGCACTGCGGAAGAAGTCTGCGCCCCGGAACTTGAAGGCCAATACGACACACTTCTGTTCAACGGTTGCCCGTGCTACATAAACGACCTTCAGAAGGCCTTTGACAACACTGCAAAGTTCCTCAAGAGGGGAGGGAAGGCCGTAGTGATAGACGTTCCCAAAGAGAGCGCCTACGCAATGCTGTACAACCTCGCAAAGACACTCGGGACCTGGGATCACCCGATGCTCCATGGCATCTGTCCTCCCAATCCTTATCCGATAGAATTTGTCGCTATGGCCAACTGGAGGACAACCGAAGAAAAGGTGGATTGCCTGAAAAACGCTGGATACTCGGATTTCAGCTTCATGCAGACTCTGACGCGTTTTCCCCTGTGTTCCGACGAATCTCTCGAGGAGCCGTCGCAAGGACGCGACAGAGGAAGCTACGTGGCAATAACGGCATTCAGAAAATAATTTCTCCGAAATCAATGCAAAAGGCCCCGGTTCTGTCTGGAACCGGGGCCTTTTTGGCAACATGTATGTCTTCTGCTAGAAGAATCTCGCGCGGTTGTCAACAACGTCATCGTAGTCAGACATCACTGAAAGAATCAGCTGTGACATGTACTGCGACTTCTGCGCGGCAAGATTCCTTGCGTCATCCTCAGTATAGAAACTGCCTGTTTCCTTTCCGGTAACGTTGAGGACATAGACTCCCATCGAACCGGCTACAGGGCCATACAGTGTTCCTTCAGGAGCCACTGAAGCTGCTCCGACAAGTGCAGGATCCACGTTCGTGGCAGCAAGAGAAAGAGCCTCGCTGTGATCCACCTCAACACCGAGAACCTTTGCAGCCTCCTCGATGCTGGAGATTCCGTTAAGCTTGTCCTTCACCTCGGCAAGAGTCTTCTCCTGAACCTTCTCGGCATAGAGCCTCTGCTCAATCATTGCGGAAACATCCTCAAGGGGAGCGAAACCTTCCTTGTTCACCTTCTTCACGGTTGCAATGAAGAAATAGTTGTTGTTTACGGTGATTATCTCGGAAGCCTTTCCTGCCTTTGCATCAAATGCCCACCTTGTCACTTCCTTTGCATTGTCAATTGCGCCGTAGCTTGAGGTGGCCTCGGTGATGGTCAGGGGATGAGAATAGACCTTCGTTGAGTCTACAGCCCTCCTGTAACCCTCGTATGAGCCTCCGGCTATGGTCGAGAAAGCATTTGCCTGTGCATAGTAGTCATTGAAAGTATCCCTTCCGGCAATGGCAGTCTTCTCAAGCAGGGCAACCTGCTTTTTGAGAACGGGCTTTGTCTTTTCTGTCACAAGAACAACGTGTGAACCGTACTGTGTGTTGAGAACGAACGGACGTCCAACGCTTGCCTCAATCACAGACTCGAAGCCAGGAATCATGTATGTCTGGGTCATCCAGCCTATGCTTCCGAGCTCTCCGTCGGCAGCACTTGACTGGTCAGCTGAATATGCTGCAGCAAGATTTGAGAAATTTCCGCCCCTGTTGAGAACGCCTACAAGGCTGTCGGCGAGATGCTCTGCATTGTCACCCTGAAGCAGAATGTGCTTTACGAACACTGAATCAGGAAGCATCTTGCTGTCAAGTTCACGGGCAGCAATGAAAGTATTTCCGTTCCTCACGACAGGAGTAACCTTCTCTCCATCCTCAAAAATATACTTGTTGATGTCGCGGCTTACTGTATTGAGATCCCCGTTCTTGTACCAGTACTCTGAAAGAGGCTCGTCGGAATTCCTGAGAAGGAAAGCCTTCATGTTGTCAGTGGTCTTGAACTCCTCATATGCCTCATCCATGTCGTTGCTGGTCTCAAGGATGTCCTTGTCAGAAGGAACTACCTCAAACACGACGTACTCAATCTCACGGTTTGCACGCTGTCTGAAGAAATTCTTGTGCGCATCATAATAGCTCTTTATCTCTGACTGGCTCACGGCAATGGTGCTGTCCCTGACCACAGGATAAGTCTTGAGGCAGTAGTCAATGTTTGCCGTAGTATTGTTGAAAGCCATGTCATCAGACAGCTGCAGTGCATTCTCGTAGTTGCTTGCAGAGAAAAGCGCATTGTACTTCTGATAATACTGCTGAGTGTTTATGCTGTTCTGCAGGTAATTCCAGTATGTGCGCAGACGACCTGTCTGGTCCTGGTTCACATTTGCGATGAAATCGTTGAGCAGGTCAATGGAGAAATTTCCTGATTCATCCAGGAAAGCGGGATTCTGTGCCATTACAGGAGAAAGTGTCTCACCTGACACAAGATCAACCAATTCGGCCTCTCCGACATTGATGCCGGCCGCATGCGCATTCTTGACAAACATGTACTTGTCAAGCAATTCCTGCCAAGCAGCATTCCTTATCTGTTCCTGCATCTGCTCATTCTGAGCCGAAGAACCCGTCAAGAGTTCATTGATTGTCGTGTATTTGTCCAACTCTGACTGGAACTCGTTGTAGGAAATCCTCTTGCCGTCAATCTTGCCGACATCGTACTTGGACGACATCGAATTGAGAGCGGACTCCAATGTTCCGGGGTCGATGATGAACGAAAGAAGGGCCAGCGCGATTATTATGGAAATCACGATGCCGAACCTCACGCGTATTTTCTCAAGTAACGCCATATTATTATTAAAATTTTAAAATTTCAAACAAGACTGCGAATTTAATTATTTTTTCGGAAAGGCCCAATAAAATTCACTGAATCAATGATAACCGAAGTCGTATCCTGCACCGCAACGACATAACTGTCGAAAGGATTGTAAAGTCTGGCATTGCGCATATGGTCATCTGAACGCATTCCGTAGCCTTGGGTAAAGCCGTCGGGAGAATACATCTTCACATAGCAGTCGGTATACACTTCCTTCTTCGTCTGGTCCCAATAAAGTGTATCTGTCTCCATGGTCTCCTGCTTGATCACATTGTGGAGAATCACGTCACCGAACGCTTCCCAAATTTCGTCATCATCTCCGGAACTCCCCTTAGGAACTATGTGACGCGCATTGTCGGCAACTATCACGGATTCCAGCAACCCCTCGTCGGAATAGCCGAATACTGATATTCCTTCAGGAAACACGTCACGGCTTTCGTCCTCCTCGTCATAATGTTCCATCACGGGAGCCTCAAGCCGCATTTCCACATTCCCGTTCTTGGTCTGGACCGCGAACATGTTGTCGATTCTCTGCATCGGAGTGCTGGCCAAGTCAAGTTTCTCGGCCTCGCCGATTCCCTTGTTGCAAGATAGCAGAATACTGGCAATCACGAAAGTGACTGCCAGTATCCGCAAAATATTCCGAGTCCTGTTCAAAAAAACTACTTGTTGGTACGGACTGTGGTTGTTGCCCTCATTCCGTTGCATATCACCGTGTATGACTGACCGTCAGTCAAATCATACATGAATGCCTCTGCAGCCTCAGGGAAGTATACGCTGTACTGGCTGATATACCTGTTGGCCTCTTCTGCAAGAGAAGGATCTGCCTGCTTTGCCTTGTTCATGTAGTCGCAGGCAACCCAGTAGGGAGCACGCTTTGAGATTTCATCCCCTCCGCATACTGAAGATCCCCAGATGTTGCCGATGAGGAAGTAAGCCTTGCCCTTGAGTTCCTCTGAAGTGTCGGCCACGATCGTTGCAGCCTCGAATGCACGGGCGCTCTGTCCGTTCATGTAGCAGAACAATGCAAGTTCATATTCCCATTCTGCATCAGTGGCAGCGTCTGAATCCTCAGCCGCGATTGCGGTCTCCATATAGCGGATTGCATCCTCAATATTGCCGCGGTTTCCGTGAAGCTTGAACAGATAATATGCTGAATTTGCGCTTGGATCAAGATTGTTCATGGTCGTAACCGCTTTCAGGTAAAGGTCGTTGTCGGTACATCCTTCGGTGAGGGCCATAGTTGAAACTATGCTGGTTGCCAATTCAAGATTGTTTGGATCAGCCTCGAATCTGGGAGTGTAAAGTTCAATGAGGTTGTCGCAACTTGCAACCTTGCTTCCTGCGAACAGGCTTCCCATATCGGTCTTGATATTCTCGTTCTGCTCTTTCTCGGCATCATTCTCAGCAGGCATATTCTCGAGCAGGTCAGCATTTCTCTGATATGTTGCAATCACAGTCTCGGCATCGAGAGCCCCTTCCTGGTAAAGATTGATGGCAGCCTGAAGATCGAAAAGCAGAATATTTGACTTCGTGTTCTCCTTGTTGTTCGCTATGATGCCCTCAAAGCCGTCGAACTGCTTGCGGAAATCGTTCCTTACATAATTAGCAAGGTCTATTCCCTTGTTGTTCAATGCAGTGACAGCATATTTGGGATAATATTTAGCCCTGGTATCATGAATTGCAAGCAGGGTGTCAACAAGAGCATCCCTGTATTCAGGATTGTCCTGGTTCTTGGTAATGAGCTTGCGGACCAGCACTGCTCCTTCGATAAGCATGTTCTGGCTGGCGGTTGCAGGGCAAAGTTCGTATGCCTTTCTCCAGTTTGGAGTGGCCTCGTCATAAGCCTTCTGTTTGTAGTATTCCTTGTAATAAGAAAGATACTTGATGCATTCGGCACTGTCAGGACCCCACTTTCCCTGAGCGAATACATCAGAACTGCCGATCATCACGACAGCGAGTGTTACAATTGCTAAGGTTATTTTTTTCATACTTCTATAATGGTTATTGATTAATCATACTGCGGTTTCTGGAACCAAATGTCAAAGATATTAAATCCTATCGAAAAATTGATATATCTTTCACGTGTCAAATTTCCGCTCAACGATGCACGCTGTCCCAATTCCATCCCGAACGATATTCCGTTGTAGAACCTGAAGACAGGCAAAGTTGCACCGACAGTTATTCCCATTGAAGCGATATTGTGACCGCTGAGGGTGTAATATTCCCTCTTGTAGTAGGCACCGGCGCGATATGCAACCCTGTTGAAGTAATACCTTATGTCCGAAATGTTGGGAATATACTCGAAACCGACCCTGTAGGCCTCGGATACCGAAGTGGAGAAAGGAATAGTGGAAAGATTGTACCCGCTTATTCCTTCCATTCCTGAATTTCTCCAGTCGGATCTGGTATAGTTGAGTTCGACAATCCACTTGTTGTTCTTTTTGAGGGCTATGCCGACGCCTATTTCGCCGGCCAGCCTGGCCTTGCGTCCAACACCCAAAGTGTCATTTCTGTAAGAAAGAGTGTCCGTAGTGGATGAACCGGCAGAAAATCTACCTTGCTCATAGTATCCTTTAAGCTCGGCACCTGTCGAATAGGTCGCACCGAGCACCATTTTGATATCCTTTCCCAAAGGCTGCTCGTACTGAAGGCCGAATGTTCCCCCTATACCGTTGAGCTGAAGTGTGTTGGTATTGGATATTGAACTGTAGGAAGCGTCAGAAAAACTCGTGGTGAAATTCTTTGACAGGTTTCCGAAATAATAGTCGAACTCGGCACCCAATGAAATTCTCTTGAGAAAAGTGACTCCTGCTGCGGCAAATGCCTTGTAGACGCTCCCGATTCCGGAAGCTGAATATGACACATTGCCGGCATTGCCAACAATATCCGGATCAGTATAGACTCCGCTGAACTTGAATCCCATGTTGCTGTAGGGAACAACTCCAAGCATCATTCCGGATGCTCTCTGAATAGGGAAAGATATGACGACGTCGTTGATGTTCGCCACATTGTTTGCGGAAACCAGGTTGTCCTGGCGGAAAATCTTGTTGTTGATGTTCAATGACATGCTTGCCATGAAAGACAATGAATCCCTGGCCGTCACTGCCGCCGGATTCATGATGTTCAGGTACCTGTTGTTCCTTCCGGCAATTCCTGTTCCGCCCATAGCCTTGTTGTAGGCAGACCCTTGCACAGCCATGTCACCTACTCCGAAAATGGAATACGGGGAATACCCGCCGTAAGCCTCCTGGGCTCCGGCCAAAGCAAAACTGCAGAGCAGCGTAACAAAAATGGCAATTACTCTACTTGATGTTCTTATTGACATATTCGTCAGTTATCAGGGCCAGGCCCATCAATTCAAGATTACAAACCACAAAGATGGAGTTTTTCATCTTCTTGGCAAAATATACGGCGTCTCCACCAGTGAATATCACAATGTTTTGAGGTCTTTTGCGAATGTAGCCCTCCGTTTCAAACATTATGCCCAAAACAACGCCTGACTCAATTGAAGAAACCAACGAATTGCCTTCAGGCAAAATTTTGTCGGGTGTGTCAACAAGCGGAAGAGCCTTGGAATAACGGTTCAACGCCTTGAACCTTGTCCTGCAGCCTGGAGATATGTTTCCTCCCATATATCTTCCGTCAGAATTCAGGAAATCCACGGTCAACGTGGTTCCGAAATCAAATACCGTGCACGGCTTGTCCTTGAAAAGGAATCTTGCCGCAATCAGGCCGGCTGCCCTGTCGTACGAAAGATATTCAGGAAAATCATATTTGAGCAGATAGCCTGTATGTGCCCTGTCAAGGATTATCAGATGGCTGCATTCCTTTTTCAGGACTTCCTCAACCTGTCCGGAAATTTCATAGACAGAAGCGATGGTAAGGACTTCAGGCTTTTCCTTCTCGGTAAGTGAAAGGAGATAATCAAGCATTTTCTCGCCCTGATAGCGGAAAGTCTTGCCAAGGGTAATCCCGTCTGTCCAAGCCGCTTTCAGAGCCGTATTTCCTGTCAATACCAGAAGATTTGCCATCTGCCAAAAGTTACTAACCTGCAAATTTACAAAATAATTACTTCAATCTGGACAAAATCCCGTATGCCTCCTTAAGAGATACGATATTCCGGCTCAATATCTTGAGTTTGTTTTCTATCTGCTTCAGTTCGATTCTTCCGGGAGACGCCGCTATCTTTTCCATCACTGAAGCGAATGTCTTTGACTTGTAGTAAGGCGACATGGGATTTGAAACAAAGAATCCGATAAGCAGACCGTTCTTTATTATCACTTTTTCCAGACCAAGCGACGCACCGGCGTTCCTTATCTTGACTACATTGAACAGGTTCTCAAGTTCCTCCGGGAGCGGCCCGAAACGGTCGGCAAGACGCTTTGCGTAATTGTCCGTCTCCTTGTCGGAATTCATTGAATCGATCGCCCTGTATATGCGTATTTTCTCTGCTGTGATGTCAATGTATTCATCTGGAATGAGAGCAGGGAAATCGGTTTCAACCGTGCATTCCGAAACATATTTTCCTCTGTCGCTGGTCACGTTGACTCCAGTTTCCACCCCAAGTTCCTCCATGGCCTCAGAAAGGATCTTCTGATATGTCTCAAAGCCCATCTCCGTAATGAAGCCGCTCTGTTCCGCACCCAAAAGGTTGCCGGCTCCTCGGATGTCAAGATCCTGCATGGCTATGTTGAAGCCGCTTCCGAGATCCGAAAACTCCTCGATTGCCTTGAGCCTTCTCCTGGCTTCGTCGGTAACGCTTGCAAGAGGAGGAACTATCAGATAACAGAAAGCCTTCTTGTTCGATCTTCCGACCCTTCCCCTCAGCTGATGAAGATCACTGAGGCCAAAATTTTGAGCCTGGTTGATTATTATCGTGTTTGCGTTCGGAATGTCCAGTCCGTTCTCAATTATGGTAGTGCAGAGCATCAGGTCATAGTCACCGCGCATGAAATCAAGCATTATGTTCTCAAGTTTGCCGGATTCCATCTGCCCGTGAGCCACGCATATCTTCATGTCCGGAACAAGCCTGTGAAGAATATCGTGGATCGAATCCAGTTCTTCCACCTTGTTGTGCAGAAAGAAAATCTGCCCTCCGCGGTTCAGTTCGTAATTTATGATGCTCTTTATCTCCTTTTCGTCAAAAAGTATTATTTCCGTCTGGACAGGAATGCGGTTTGGCGGGGGAGTGTTGATGATGCTCAGGTCGCGGGCACCCAACAGAGAAAACTGAAGAGTGCGCGGAATAGGAGTAGCAGTCAGGGTAAGAGTATCGACCGAAGTCTTGAGAGCCCTCAGCTTTTCCTTGGCAGACACGCCGAATTTCTGCTCTTCATCTATTATCAGAAGCCCAAGATCCTTGAATTCGAAATCCTTTCCGAGAATCTTGTGTGTACCTATGATTATGTCTATCTCACCTCTTTTCAGCCTCTCCTTTATCTGGACCAGTTCCTTTGCGGTGCGCAGCCGGCTCACATATTCCACATTGCATGGAAGATTCTGGAGTCTCTGTCTGAAAGTGTTGTAATGCTGAAGAGCAAGTATTGTCGTAGGTACAAGGACAGCCACCTGCTTGCTGTCAGCCACTGCCTTGAATGCAGCCCTTACTGCCACCTCGGTCTTTCCGAATCCCACATCTCCGCACACAAGCCTGTCCATCGGGCAATCATCCTCCATGTCCCTCTTGACCGCAATAGTGGCATTTTCCTGGTCAGGCGTGTCTTCATACATGAATGAAGACTCAAGTTCCTCCTGAAGATATGTGTCCGCCGAAAATGCAAATCCTTTTGACGCACGGCGCTTCGCATACAGCTGAATCAGCTCCTTGGCTATGTCCTTCACCTTGGACTTCGCGCTGTTCTTCAGGTTGCTCCAGGTCTTGGAACCAAGCTTGTTGATGCGGGGAGGCTCTCCGTCCTTCGAACGGAACCGCGATATCTTGTTGAGTGCATGGACAGACACGAACACTACATCACCGTCCTTGTAGGTTATCTTGACGACTTCGTGGATTCTTCCCTTGTCGTCGCGCATCCTCACAAGACCTCCGAATATTCCGACACCATGGTCTATATGGACCACATAATCGCCTATATTGAATGAATTAAGGTCGTTGACGGTAAGCTGCTCGCTCTTTTCGACAGACCTGCGTATGCTTACCCTCTGGAAACGGTCAAATATCTCGTGATCGGAATAGCAGCATACCTTGTTTTCCGAATCCACGAATCCGCGATGGACAGTCTTTCCGGGAACGAACTCGGGTATGAGACCTCCGTTCTGTGACAGTATCGACTTTATCCTTTCGAGCTGCGAAGCCTTGTCACCGTAGATGAAAACCTTGAAACCGTTTTCCATGCGGCTCCTTATGTCCTCAGTCAAAAGTTCAAAGTTCTTGTTGAACGACGGTTGGGGAGATATGCTGAACTTGACCTCCTCATCGGTCTGGACAGATAGCGGAGTATCAATGAACACTGAACGGAACTTCCCGGCCAATCCGAAAAAAGCTCTTTCCCTGTATGTGTCCGAAGAGTCAAACCACAGCAGACAGTCGTCAGGAAGCAGATCCAGCACGCTGGATTTTCCGCTTTCTCCTGAAGAAACCATGTCAGAAACAATCTCCACCCTGTCGGTTTCGGAAACCGAAAGCTGCGTATTGCAGTCAAAGATGTTGATCTTGTCAACCTCGTTTCCCCAGAACGAGATTCGGTAGGGATAATTCCACGAATATGAGAAAATGTCAACAATGGACCCCCTTATGGCATACTGACCGGGAGAGGAAACAAAATCGGCTCTTTCAAAACCTCTGGCGGACAGCAGCTCTATTATCCTGTCGTGCGATATCTCATCACCCTTGGATATCACAATCACGGAATCCTTTATCAACGCGGCCTCCGGAACACTCTCCTCAAGTGCCTCAGGATAGGACACCATCACTCTCAGTTCATTCCTTTTCCACGACAGGATGCTCCCTATTGCTGTCGTGCGCTGCACGGCCAAAGAAGACTTGTAATTGCTCCTCTCGACATTCTTGCCCGATTCCGGAAGAAAAAACACCTTGTCGCCATCAATCAGATTATAAAGGTCAGAAGCGCAATATTCGGCTGTTTCCTTGTCGGGAAGAACAATGAGATGAATGCCGCTCCCTGCCACCTGACTGAACACAAACCATTTGGCCGACAGAAAAAGCCCTTTGCAATATATCCTGCGCTCTGAAGAACCGATACGTTCTCCGAGAATTCCGCAGGCGACTGAACTTATCAACATTTGCTTCTTGATTGATGTTAAAATATTGTTGAAAAACTGTTCACAAACGGTGGGCTGGATGTTCGAAAAAAATCCGTCAAGGTTGTCAACATCTTTTTCTTCAGCCTTTCAACATGCTTTTCAACCTGATGTTTTGTTTCTAAAAAATTGATGCTTAATAACTTGAAATATTTATCAACATTTCAACAAGAGTATCATAAACAACAATTTATAAAAATAAAACAACTATATTTGTATTCTGATTGTCAAAGCGCGTATGACAGACTTCAATCCTCACAATACAAACGAGGGCAAAGATAAGGATTTGGACGGAATTATCCGGCCCCGTGAACTTGAAGATTTCACAGGCCAGAGGGAAATTGTGTCCAATCTGAAAATCTATGTCCAGGCAGCCAAAATGCGCGGTGAGGCATTGGACCACACTCTGTTCCATGGCCCTCCAGGCCTGGGCAAGACAACCCTTGCCCATATAATAGCCAACGAGATGGGGGTGAACATAAAGATAACCTCAGGTCCTGTCCTCGACAGGCCTGGCGACCTTGCGGGGCTGCTCACTTCGCTTGAAACCGGCGACGTGCTGTTCATCGACGAGATACACCGCCTGTCTCCGGAAGTGGAGGAATATCTGTATTCGGCCATGGAGGACTATGTCATAGACATAATGATAGACAAGGGACCGGGTGCAAGGTCAGTCCGCATTTCACTTAATCCTTTCACGCTTGTCGGCGCGACCACCAGGTCAGGACTGCTGACTGCGCCTCTGAGAGCCCGCTTCGGCATAAACTGCGCTCTCGAGTACTACGACACGGAGGATCTTGTACGTATAGTAAGGCGCAGTGCCGGTATACTTGGCGTGGAAATTGACTCTGAGGCTGCCCATGAGATTGCCATGCGCAGCAGGGGGACCCCGCGAATCGCCAATTCGCTCCTCAGGAGGGTGCGCGATTTTGCTCAGGT
>CABUIX010000029.1 GCA_902491795.1 uncultured Bacteroidales bacterium
TTTAGACATAACAAAACCCCGAAAGTTTTTTGTCTAACTTTCGGGGTGCATGTCACATGAGTGCGGGGGCCTTTTTTTGTGGGCAGCTTTTGCTTCCCCTAGAAATTGCCGACGCTGCGGTAGTCCCAGCTGATGTATTTCTGGGTGAGCTTGCCCCTGTCGCCTATCATCGTATTCTCCTGGCTCACGATCTCCTCAGGCCAGCCGTCCGGGAAGAACTTCAAGAAGAGATAGGAGTTGTGGATCGCGTCCTCGGTCACCTGCCCGTCGAATTCCGAATCGATGTTTTCCCTTGCTTCCTTCGCTGCTCCGTCATCCAGCAGCACATCGACCAGATCTCCCAGCATTGCCTTGACGTCATCCCTGGGGATGTAGTTGTATATGTCCATGATGATTTCGTACTCGTTGGTGTCCGGATCCTCGGCGACATACATGTAGGTGTCCGATGCGTACTGCTCGTCGGTCTCGTCCTCATGTTCGCTGTATTCGCCTGCCGGGAACATCCCTCCGTGGCACTGGAACATGAGTTCGATTTCCTCGGTGTAGCCGTCCACCAGGGCGTCGGTGTCGATGCTCTTGAGCAGCCTGTCGACGTTGACGCCTGCCGCCTCAATACTGTCGAGGTAGGGGATTCCCGAAATGACTTCCGCCAGGACGGACTTCGCCTGTCTTCTGACCTCATTGAGGTTGTCGTATTTGGTCAGCTGCCCGAGCTCGTCAGTCTGGAACCTTATTGTCATGCCCACCGTCGACTCCTGCAGCTTCCTTACGACATCTCTGACTGTCTTCTGCATTCCCGATTCGAGAGTCTCGTCCGCAGCGAACTCCAGGAAGCGGTATTCCATTTTGTAGCCTTTGCTGGTCGAGTCGGTGACAGTGATCATCACCTTCATTGCCGCTGCACGCTGCCATATCCGATTCTTGAGTATATTTGTCCGTCATGATCATGAACATTCTGTATCTGCTTCTTTTCCTTCTGGCCCCGGCCGGCGTGCTGTGGCTCTGCAGGAGGGTCAAAATCCTCGGGAAGATAGGTCCCGTGCTCATACTGTATTTCCTGGGCCTCGTCGTGGGGAACATCGGATGGAAGCCGTCAGGCCTGCCGGCTCTGCAGGACACCCTTACCAAAGTGACGGTACCGCTCGCGATTCCGCTGATGCTCTTCGGCTGCACCTTCAGGCGCAGCGAGACGCGAAGCCAACTGCTCGCCCTCGTGACAGGTCTCGTGGCGGTAGTGATTGCGGTTTTCGCGGGCTTTCTCATCTTTGGCCGCTCACTTGACGACGGCGCCAAGGTCGGAGGCATGCTGACGGGGGTCTACACGGGCGGAACAGTCAATCTCGCGTCACTGCAGGCCATGCTGGCGGCTCCTGAGGAGACTTTCGTGCTCATGAATTCCTGCGACGTGGTGGTCAGTTTCCTGTATCTCGTGTTCCTCATGGCCGCCGGAATTCATGATTTCCGCCGCTGGCTCCCCAACCAGACAAACGTTGCGGCATCTGCTGAAGACGGACGGATCATCGGGGAGGCTGTCAGCCGGACTCAGGAGAATCCCTACAGGGGGCTGCTGAGCCGCTCCGGACTCAGGGACATAGGCATCCAGATCGGTACGGCTGCCGTTATAATCGCGGCCGCCGGGGGACTGGGACTGCTCTGCAGCGAGGATGCGTTCATGACGGTGTTCATCCTGACGCTCACGACGCTCAGCATTGCTGCGTCATTCCTGAAGTTCATCCGGGGACGCAGGTACGGCTACGACGTGGGCATGTATTTCATCTACATATTCAGCATGACGGTTGCCTCCATGGCCGATTTCGGCAACCTTGACCTCGGCGGCAGCCTGAACCTGCTCGGCTATCTTGCACTGGCGGTTTTCGGCTCCCTGCTCCTGCAGGTGCTGATGGCAAGGATCTTCCGCATCGATTCCGACACCATGGTGATCAGTTCCGTGGCGTTCATCTGTTCGCCGCCGTTCGTGCCCATGATGGCCGGAGCCATGAAGAACCGCAGGGTGCTCGCGAGCGGCCTTGCGATCGGAGTCTTTGGCTATGCCGCCGGAAACTACCTTGGCTACCTGATGTTCCGTCTGCTCTCGCTGCTGTGAGAAGTCAGAATACCTTTTCGACCGGAGTGATGCTGAACAGGAATTCGTAGTCTTTGTAGCCTACCAGATATTCGGGTCTTGCAATCCTGCCCCAGCTGTTCTCGCAGCCAAGTCCGGCCTGCACGAGGTCGAAGCAGAGATTGGTGAGATCCGATTCGGCCACTTCCTGCGAATGTCCGTTCGCCTTTTCCGCGCCCTCGTCAAGCGATTCTATCGTGTAGTGCAGGGCAGATGCGGAGAAGGGGTTCGCTGCCCTGATCTCCAGTCCGTTGCCCTCGGCGTCGAATACTCTCCACCAGCGGATGTCGCTCTTGGTGCCTGTCTCCTGGGGCCTGATGTAGGGGTAGAACTGTTCGTCGACGCTCTGGCGGTATATGCCAAGGTCAGCGCAGTTCTTCCTGTCGGCGTAGTTCTCGATGGGGCCGCGTCCGTAATATTCGATGCTGCCGAACTCGCGCGGCATCGGAAGCTGCATGCCGAAGCGGAACATGTTCGGAACGTCCGTCCGGCCCTTGTCGGCCTTGAGGCTTTCCCTGACGAGCATTCCGCCTTCGTTGTCGATGGTGTAGGATATCTCGAGCACGGCTCCGGTCTGCGGCATTGTCAGCCTTGTCCTCACTACTGCAAGTCCGTCCTCGATTGCGCCCTCGAGCTGCTCAAGCTTCATCTCGGGGTTCTTCCACACTGCATATTTTGTCTGCAGATTGGCTCCGAAGTCGTTGTCGGTCGGTGCTCTCCAGAAATTCGGCCTCAGCTGTGCACCTTCCTTGAGGAAGACGGTGCCATCCTTCTCGTAGCGGCAGATGAATCCGCTGCGGCGGCTGAAGTCGATGCGGAAGTCCTCTCCCGTGACACTCAGGCAGTTCGCCTCGTTCTCGACGATAACAGGGGCGGCAGTCGGGCTGTTGGGGCCGGAGATGTTCTGCACTGAGGGATAATGCTCGACCGCAGGGGTCAGCTGCAGCTGGTCTTTCGCGACGCAGTGGCCGGCTTCGAGCAGACCCTCGGCCTCCTTCAGGCAGTAACTGAGGTTCAGCAGCCACTCGTGTTCCGAATCGGTGTCCCCGACGGGAAGATCAATGCTTCCGTGCTCTCCGGGACCTATGTGCGGCAGATTCTCCACGCTCCCGCTCCTGACGGGATAGCCGTCGCGCAGCAGAGTCCACTCGAGTCGGTATGCATCGAGGCTGCGGAAGAAGAATTCGTTGTATATGTCGACGGAACCGTTTTCCAGCAGGCTGCTGTGGATGTCCTGGTAAATCCTGCCGACTTCGTACATGTGGGGGTTGGGTCTGCGGTCGGGGTTCACGAGCCCGTTGTCGCAGAAGTTGAAGTCCGAACCGTCATAGGGGTTGAAGTCCCCGCCGTAGGCGTAGATCATTGCCCCGTCCTTGCCCTTCATTCTCGGTGACTGGTCCACGAAGTCCCAGATGAATCCTCCCTGGTATTTGGGGTACTTGCGGATGATGTCCCAGTATTCCTTGAATCCGCCTTCGGAATTGCCCATCGCATGCGCGTATTCGCACTGTATCATCGGTTTCTGCTTTGACGGGTCCTCACTGTAGCGGATGCAGGCGTCGTAGCCGAGGTACATGGGGCAGTAGATGTCGGTCTTGCCGTCGTATTTGGCCTGCTCGTACTGGACCGGACGCGAAGGATCCTCGGCCTTCACCCAGTCGTATGCAGCCTCGAAGTTTGGACCGTAGCCGGCTTCGTTGCCGAGCGACCAGAAGATGATGCTCGGGTGGTTGAAATTCCTGCGGACATTGCGCTGGTTCCTTTCGAGGTGCGCCTGGGCGTAGTCGTCACGCTTTGCGAGGGTGCGCTCTCCGTAGCCCATTCCGTGGCTCTCGATGTTCGCTTCAGCCACCATGTAGATGCCGTAGCGGTCGCAGAGCTCGTACCAGTAGGGGTCGTCGGGGTAGTGGCAGGTCCGCACGGCGTTGATGTTGAATTGCTTCATCAGCCTGATGTCCTGAAGCATCCTCTCACGGCTCACCACATATCCTCCGTCGGGGTCCATCTCGTGGCGGTTTGCTCCCTTGAACAGCACGCTGCGGCCGTTGACGAGTACCTGTGCGTCCCTGATCTCGATCTTTCTGAATCCGACGTTGACCGGGATGGTCTCGTCTCCGCTGCTGACAACGATCCTGTAGAGGTACGGGGTCTCTGCGGTCCACTTCTCGGGATCAGCGATGTTGAATGAATATTTCCCTGGAGACTGTACCTCTTCGGCCAAAATCTGCTTGCCGTCGGCATCCAGCAGTTCCAGCGAGACTCCGAGCTTGCTGTCGCCGGAGAGTTCTACCTCGAGTACTGCGTCGCGGTACTCCGGGTCAAGGTCTGTGTGTACGCGGATGTCCTCGACCCTTTTCCTGTCGCGGGCATAGAGCCAGCAGTCCCTTCCGACTCCTGAATAGCGGAAGAAGTCTTGGTCTTCGAGATAGGTTCCGTCGCACCAGCGGAATACCTGGAAGCAGATCAGGTTCTTCTGTCCGGGAACCAGGTAGCGCGTGAGGTCAAATTCTGCCTCAAGCTTGCTGTCCTCGCTGTAGCCGGCATATTTGCCGTTGACCCAGAGGTACATGTTTGAGGTAACGGAACCGAAGTGGGCTATGATGTCCTTTCCCTTCCAGTCGGCCGGAATTTCCACTGTCCTGCGGTAGCTGCCCACGTGGTTGTTCTCCACCGGCACGTAGGGCGGGTCGTTCCTGTACTGGTTGCGCCAGGCATATCCGGTGTTGACGTAGATCGGGTCACCGTAGCCGTTGAGCTCCCAGACTCCGGGAACCGGCATCTCGCCCCAGTGGCTGTCGTCGTAGTCGGTGCGGAAGAAGCCCGTGGGCCGCTGGTTTGCGTCACGCACCCATGCGAATTTCCATTTTCCGTTGAGACTCAGGAAGTTGGATGAATTTTCCTGAATCCCCTCCAGCGCCGCCTCGCGACTCTCGTACGCGAAGTATGTGCTGTGCATCGGGGCCCTGCCGTACGAATTGACCCTGGGGTCTTTCCATTCGGTGAAACTTTGCGCTCCGGCACAGATGCCTGCGGCGAGCAGCAGGAGCGCGGCGGTCAGAAATTTTGTGTTCATAAATGCAGTTTTAGTGTCGGATAAAGATACGCACAATAATTGGATCGCGGCTGCTGGAATTCAAAAAAAACATAGCCGCGGAACGGATGAATTTTGTATTTTCGCGGAAATTTTTTGGCTTATGAAAAATCTGCTGACGGCGCTCGCCTTTGCGCTCCTGCCGATTTCCTTGGTGTCCGGCCGTGACAAGGCTGCTCAGTTGCCCGAAATGGACATTTATCTCTGCATCGGCCAGTCCAATATGGCCGGGAGGGGAGAGTTGACCGAAGAGTATGCCGACACTCTTGACAATGTCTGGCTTCTGAATTCCGACGGAGAGATGGAACCTGCAAGCAATCCTCTCAACAAGTATTCTTCAATACGCAAGGACCTGAAACTTCAGGGGGTCGGTCCTGCCTGGTCTTTTGCCGGAACGATTGCCGATGAAACCGGAAATCCGGTCGGCCTTGTGGTGAACGCCAGGGGCGGCAGTTCAATCGATTCGTGGCTCAAGGGCTCTGAGGACGGCTATTATGAGAAGGCGCTCGAACGTGTGCGTCAGGCATTGAAATACGGCACTCTCAAGGCCGTGATCTGGCACCAGGGCGAAACTGATGTCGACGATCCGCAGGCTTACCTTCCCAAGCTCTGCAAGTTTGTGGCTGATCTCAGGGAAGATCTTGGGCAGCCTGAACTTCCGTTCGTGCTGGGGGAGCTGGCGCAATGGCTGCAGTATGACACGGCTGAGGAGTTCAACGAGATGCTGCGCTCGGCGCCCGGATGCATTTCCCGTTGCGCGTGCGTATCGTCCGAGGATCTGACCCCTCTGAGGGACGAGAATGACCCTCATTTCGATGCAGCCAGCCAGATTGTTTTCGGACAGAGGTATGCCGAGGCCGTGCTGATGCTGCTGCAATGGGAATAATGCAGGCGGAAGGCTTGCATTTACTGAAAACTTGCGTACCTTTACTTCATTATGCAAGAAAAAGATATGCAGGAAATAAAACAGGCGGAACGGATTCAGACTTCTATCCTCAATGCCGCCGAAAAAAAGGTTCTGGTGCGGCTTGCCAAGCGTCAGCCCAGGTGGATGACCTCTGATATCCTTACCGCCATAGGCTCCTTCGGGGCAGTCGTGATCGCTGCCGGCTATATTCTTACGAACCTGAACGTCAATTTTCTCTGGCTTGCCTCTTTGGGCTTCGTGATCAACTGGTACGGGGATTCGCTCGACGGCACTCTTGCCAGGGTGCGCAATACCCAGCGTCCTGTTTACGGCTATTATCTCGACCATACCGTCGACGGCATCAATGAGAGCCTGATGTTCTTGGGAATCGGGCTTTCAGGTCTCATTCATTTTCCTTTGGCACTTGCCATTCTGGTGGTGTACCTGCTCCTTACGATAAACGTCAGTGTCAATGCACATCTGAGGAAGGAGTTCCGTCTGACCTATGCCAAGCTCGGACCTACCGAATTCCGAATTCTTGGCATAATTGCCAATACTCTTTTCGTGCTGGTCACGCCGCTCAGGGATTTTTCGGCGGAAGTGAGTCTGTTCGGACGGGCAGTCACCCTTCAGGCCCTGGATTTTGCAGGACTGTTTGTCCTGCTCCTTCTTCTGGTGATATATTTTTCCACCATCATTGCCGACGCACGCTATTACGCAAAGATAGATCCCCGGAAATAGGGAAGGACACATCATGCCGCTGTGGTTGGACATTCTGCTGGTGATTGCCGTTCTCAGCATCGTGACCATGGTCATTGCGGAGAACCGCCATCCCGTGCGTACCCTGGCATGGATCATGGTGCTGGTTTTTCTTCCCGGCGTGGGGCTTCTGCTGTATTTCCTGTTCGGCATTGACAACCGGGGCAAGCGCCTGATTTCCGATGATGACCTGCGCAGGCTCAAGTCGATGACGGAGGCAAAGGAGGCCCGGGCCATCTGCACGGTGCCGCCTGCGGAAAACGAGGATCTGGTGCAGCTGCTCTGGCGCACCAACAGGGCATATCCGCTGGAAGGCAATGCCGTGAGAGTCTACACGGACTTTGACTCTATGTTTCATGACCTGCTCTGCGACCTTGAGAGCGCGCATGACCATATTCATTTCGAGTTCTTCAAGATTGAGGACGACCCGATCGGCCGAATGATTGAGGATTTGCTGGTGCGCAAGGCCAAGGCCGGGCTCGAGGTGAGGCTTCAGTACGACGATGCCGCGAATCTTTCCCGCAAGAAGTTCTTCCGGCGCATGGAGCAGGGAGGCGTGCAGGTGCAGCCTTTCATCAAGGTTGAGATACCGTTCCTTTCAAGCAACACCAACTACCGCAATCACCGCAAGGTGGTGGTGATAGACGGAAAAGTGGGATACCTGGGAGGAATGAATATAGCTGAGAGATATTCTACAGGCATCAGGGGAGGGAAATGGCGCGACACTCACATGCGGGTTGAAGGCCCTGCGGTATCGGAACTCCAGACCAGCTTCCTTGCCGACTGGCAGTTCTCTTCCAGGGAACTTCTCTGCTCGGACAGATATTACCCTGAGATCATGCCTTGCGGCGACGTGATGATGCAGGTGGCGACTTCGGGTCCGATGGACGAGTGGCGCGTGATAATGCAGGGCATAATCAGGATGATTTCCAGCAGCAGCCGGTACATTTATATCCAGTCTCCGTATCTGATACCCACTGTACCCGTGCTTGATGCCCTTCGCAACGCTGCCCTGTCCGGTGTCGATGTAAGAATTATGATCCCTTACCGCGGTGACAAGGGGATAACGGTGCCCCTTGCTTCCCGCTCGTATGTCAAGGACGTTGTCGACGCGGGAGTCAAGGTCTTCTTCTATCCCCACGGATACATGCATTCGAAGGCCATTGTGTCCGATGACTGTGTGGCAACAATCGGGTCCACAAATATGGATGTGCGCAGTTATGAGCAGGATTTCGAGATAAACGCCTTCATCTATGACCGGAAGGTCGCCGCCGGGGTCAGGGATGCGTTTCTCGAAGACCAGAAGTCCTGCTGGCAGGTTGACCCGGAACTTTGGGCCCGCCGTTCTTCGTTCACCAGGTATCTGGAATCTCTGGCGAGGTTGCTTTCACCTTTGCTTTAGCCTGTCTTTCCGTGAGTTGCGTGTTTGCCCATGCCGTTTCGGACCGCCGCCGTGCCGGCCGGAAAAAATTATTATTAAATTTTTAATTAAGCGGTACAACGGGACAAATTTTATTGTAATTTCGCGCTCACAAGTATTATCTTATAGTGCTATGAAAAAGATTGTTGTTATTGCTCTCATCGTGCTTGGCGCGATGTCTGCTGTTTCTTGCAAGAACTCAAGCAAGAGCGAAGAGGCTGCTGCTACTGTTGATACAGAAGTTGTTGCAACCGAGACATGTGATTCTGCAGCTGCAGTTGAGGAAGTTGTTGATTCAACTGTAGTGAATGTAGAGAACGCTGCTGAGTAATCAGACGCTTCTCTGGCAGAAGATTATGCCTCTCCAGACCGGAGAGGTTTTTTTGTGCCTTCAGGTCAGGGAATGCTCGCGAATACTGCCTCCACTGCCTTGCGGGTGGAGGCATTGAGTTCCATGTCGGCGTCCGTCCCGCCTTTCTCGGGAGAAGTCCCTCCGCAGATGTCAACCCCGATGATCCTGCGTCCGCCGCTTGCCGGGATGTCTCCGAGAATGGAAGCAAGTTCCTGCAGGCTCATTTCGCCCTGGTCCCAGTCGGTGTGCGCGAATTCCCTGGAGAGTACGTCCAGGTCGACTGAAATGTAAAGCGGCAGGTCGTCCGGAAGCATGCCCGGCGAAAAATCGTCCGGCTTGCGGACCCATGAGAAGCTTCGGAGCAGCGGCAGCCTCCTGGCGTGGAGTACCCAGTTCCCGCAGCTCAGGAGTTCCTCCCCGAATGCTCCTGGCTGGTCGTCCGGGTGATTGTCCAGCAGCAGCAGGGCGAAGGGCTCGGTTATGCGCTCAAGCCAGAAAAGTGTCTGGTAGTGGAAGTCTCCGGTTCCAATGTAGTGGACGGCGTGAAGAGGCAGGGCCGAAATCAACCTTCTTATCTCATTTCCAGCGTCTTCGGAGCAGTAGCACCGGCTGCCTTCGATTTGCTGATAATCAGAAAATCTTGTTTCCATGGGGCTAAATTGCATATTTCTTTCGAGAATGTAAGGGAAATTCCAAAAATTTATTGTTACATTTGTGTAATTAGCGAGGAATAGGACATGCAATCTGACGGACAATTCGAACTCGACCCCGAAAAGGTCTACACATCTATGGATGAACTCACGCTTGACACTGACGAAGGCCCCAGGACTCTGAAGATGGGGGTCTGGATTAATGTCTACCCTGTACGCATTCATCGTATGATAGTCCGCGACAAGATCCTGCAGGTTGACACTCTGGAAGTCCTTAATCCCCTTGTGAGCAAGCTCCGCCGTGCGGATCCTGAATACTACAAAAGGTTCATGGGGCTCAAGCTCGTGATTGACTATCCCGGCTACAGTACCGGTATCCTTGCGAAAATACCTTTCGAGAATGATCCTGTAGGCTTCTACAAGTGGTGGCGCAAGGGCAAGCACGAGGACAAGGTGTATCTCTCCCTCGGCAACAAGATCCGTCTTTTCCAGAAAGTTGCCATGATGGAGCCCCGCATGATACTCAAGAAAGATTTGGAAATCCTCAACAAATAATTCTTACGATAAATGGAAGAACAGCTTAAGGAGACTTGTCTGCACGACCTTCATCTCAGGTTGGGAGCAAAGATGAGTCCGTTTGCCGGTTATGACATGCCGATTCAGTACAGCGGCATCATCGACGAACACAACGCGGTGCGTCATGCCGTCGGAATGTTTGATGTCTCCCACATGGGGGAGATTTTCATCTCAGGTGATGACGCCGAGGCATTTGTGAACCACATTTTCACCAATGACGTCAGGAACATGGAGCCGGGAAAGATTCTCTACGGAATGATGCTCTACGACGACGGCGGTACCGTTGACGATCTCCTGGTCTACAGGGAGCAGGAGCCTGGACATTATCTTCTGGTGGTGAACGCCTCAAATATCGACAAGGACTACGCATGGATAAAGATGCAGGCCTGCCGCTGGAATGTCCTGGTGGACAACCAGTCCGACAAGTGGGGACAGATTGCGGTCCAGGGTCCTGACGCCGAGAAGACGGTCATCGGGGTTCTGGGCTTCGGTGAGGCAGCGGACCTGAAGTTCTATGAGTTCTGCGACGAGAAGGCCGAAGACGGAAGCCGCGTGATACTCAGCCGAACCGGCTATACCGGAGAGGACGGCTTCGAAATCTATGCTGCTCCTGAGGTCATCCGCGGATATTGGGAGAAACTTCTGGCAGCGGGAGTGAAACCATGCGGCCTCGGATGCCGCGACACCCTCCGTTTCGAGGCCGGACTGCCCCTCTACGGAGACGAGCTGAGCGCCGACATATCGCCCGTTATGGCTGGTCTGTCGATGTTCTGCAAGCTCGACAAGCCGGAGTTCATAGGCAAGGATGCTCTGGTGGCCCAGAAGGCTGAAGGCCCGCAGAAGCGCCTTGTGGGGATAGAGCTCGAGGACAATGCAGTGCCGAGAGCCGGTTATCCGGTCGAACTCGAGGATGGTACGGAAGTTGGAAAAGTCACGACCGGCTACCATTCGATCAGTCTCGGCAAGAGCCTCTGCTTCGCATTGGTGGACAGCGCCGATGCCGCATTGGGAACAAGGCTTTTCGTGAGGATACGCAAGCGCGTCTTCCCCGGAACCGTGATCAAGAAAAGATTTTACCAAACAAATTATAAGAAATAATGAGCAAAATAGTTGACGGACTCCTGTACAGCGAGTCCCACGAATGGGTCAAGGTCGATGGCAATGTTGCCATCGTGGGAATTTCTGACTATGCGCAGAACGAACTCGGCGACATCACCTATGTGGACATGCCCGATGTTGATGACGAGATCAAGGCCGGCGAAGACTTCGGCGCCGTAGAGAGCGTCAAGACTTCCAGCGAGATCATCGCTCCGGTTTCCGGAAAGGTGATTGCGTGCAACACTGAACTTGACGAGCACCCCGAGCTCATCAACGAGGATGCATATTCAGCCTGGATCGTGAAGATCGAGATGAGCGACAGCTCAGAACTCGATTCCCTGATGAACGCAAGCGCTTATACGAAACTCGTAGGCTGATCTGCTTGTAAAAAATATGGGAACATTCTGCTATTTCCCCCATACCGGGGAGGATATAAGCCGCATGCTCGAAAGGATAGGGGTCAAGTCTCTGGACGACCTCTATTCTGATGTTCCGGCGGACTTCATCTTCAAGGGAGAATACGACCTCCCTTCTGCCATGAGCGAACAGGAAGTTCGTGATCATTTTGCCCGGCTTGCCGCAATGAACACCAGGCTCAAGGTTTTCGTCGGCCAGGGCGCATACGACCACTGCACTCCTTCCGTTATACCCTACCTTACCTCCCGCAGCGAATATCTCACTGCGTACACGCCGTATCAGTGCGAGATTTCGCAGGGAACGCTGCGCTACATCTTCGAATGGCAGACCATGATCTGTCGCCTGACAGGCCTGGACTGCTCCAATGCGTCCATGTATGACGGACCAACCGCGGCAGCGGAGGCAGTAAGGATGTGCATCGCGTGCACCAAGAAGCGCAATACGGTCGTGCTTTCGGCCGGACTGCTTCCTCATGTGACAGAGACCGTTCGCACTTATGCCAAATACGAGGGTACCAATCTTGTGGTGGCTGAGGACGTGCGTGCCGCCAATGCGGCTGATCTTGCCGGCGTCGTGGTTCCTTCGATCGACCGCGATGGCCTGATCTGTGATCTTGACGGGCTTGCCGACCTTGTCCATTCGGAGGGTGCACTGCTCGTGGAGTATTGCGACCCGTCGGCTCTTGCGGTGCTCAAGACTCCAGCCGAATGGGGTGCCGACATTGCCGTGGGTGACGGACAGACCCTGGGCATTCCTCTGAATTTCGGAGGTCCCTATGTCGGGTTCATGGCATGCCGCAAGGACTACATGCGCAAGATGCCTGGCCGAATCGTCGGCCAGACTGAGGATGCTGCAGGCCGCCGCTGCTTCGTTCTGACACTGCAGGCGCGTGAACAGCACATCCGCCGCGAGAAAGCTACTTCGAACATCTGCTCCAACCAGTCACTGATGGCTCTTTGGTGCACGATTTATCTCTCCGTAATGGGAACGGAGGGCCTGCGCAGGGTCAACGAGCTCTGCTGGGAGAGATCGCACTACCTGCGTGACCAGCTGCTTGCGACAGGACTTTTCGAGCCTGTCCGCGAGGGTGAGTTCCTGAAGGAATTTGTGCTCAAGCCGCTTTTGCCTGCCGACAAGCTCATGCGCGGGCTTATGGATGCCGGCTATTTCGCCGCTCTTCCCACCGCAGACGGCAACGTGTCCTTCTGCGTCACCGAGAAGCACGGCAAGGATGAAATTGATGCATTGGTCAAAACAGTCATGGAGGTTGCAAGATGAAATACTACGACAAACTGATATTCGAACTTTCCAGGAAGGGTCGTACAGGTTTCTCCCTTCCCGCATCTGAAGGAAAGATGCCCAAGGAAGGAAAACTCTGGCGCAGCTCTGCGCTGGAACTGCCGGAAGTCAGCGAACCTGACGTCGTAAGGCACTACACGAACCTCAGCCAGATGAATTTCGGTGTCGATACCGGATTCTATCCTCTCGGTTCCTGCACCATGAAATACAATCCCAAGATCAACGAGGAAATAGCCTCCATGCCCGAGTTTACCGGACTGCATCCTCTCCAGCCGGAAGAAAGCGTCCGCGGAGCAAAGGCCGCGATCGGGGAACTTGACCATGCGCTTGCCGCAATCACCGGAATGAAGCATTTCACGTTCAGACCCTGCGCAGGTGCCCACGGTGAACTCACGGGACTGATGCTCATGAAAGAGTATCATCTCGGGAGGGGAGACCTCGCCCGTACAAAGGTGATTGTCCCCGACAGCGCCCACGGAACCAATCCGGCTTCGGCTGCATGCTGCGGCTACGAGATAGTCGTGGTGAAGTCCAATGCCGACGGCCTCGTGGACGTGGAGGCGCTCAAGCCTCTGCTCGGTCCCGACATTGCAGGCATCATGATGACAAACCCCAACACTCTTGGACTTTTCGAGCGCGACATAAAGGAGATTGCCGAGCTTGTGCACGGCTGCGGCGGACTGCTCTACTATGACGGGGCAAACATGAATCCTCTGCTGGGCGTGGTGCGCCCCGGAGACATGGGATTTGACATCCTGCACCTGAACCTTCACAAGACATTCTCTACTCCTCACGGAGGCGGTGGCCCAGGAAGCGGTCCCGTCGGAGTGTCCGAAAGGGTGCTTCCTTATCTGAATGTCCCTCATGTGAGCGGTTTCCACGGCAACTTCACCGTGATGCTGCGTGCTCTTGCATACATTCTTATGCTCGGCAAGGAGAATGTCCGCATGGCCGGCAAGCTTGCGACACTCAACGCGAACTACATCAAGGAGTCGCTCAAGGACTGCTACAAGCTGCCCATTCCTTCTGTCTGCAAGCACGAATTCGTGTTTGACGGTCTTGTTGAGCCCAACGGGACCACGACACTGGATGTCGCCAAGCGCCTGCTTGACTACGGTTTCCATGCGCCCACGATCTACTTCCCGCTGCTCTTCCATCAGGCCATCATGATAGAGCCTACCGAGACCGAGTCTCCCGAGACGCTCGATGCCTTCATTGAGGTCATGAGGAAGATTGCCGAGGAGGCCAGGACCAACCCGGAACTGCTGCACGCTGCTCCAGTATCCACGCCGATAGGACGTCCTGACGAGACCAGGGCCGCAAGGCAGCCGGTGCTCAAATACGAGGCCTGACGATGAAGAAAAGTCACAAGGGCCTTTTGATACTTGCCGTCCCTTTTCTGCTGGGCTTCCTCGCCGGTTTTCTGGTCAGGGGAGGCTGCAGCGGAGGCGGCGTGAAGAATGAGGAGCCTTCCGGACTTGTCCAGGAGGATTCTGCCGGGCAGCAGGAAACAGCCGCGTGCCTGGAAGAAGAGGAGGATGTTTCGGCCGGACCGCTCGATGATGTCGACGGTCTCGGTGAGAAACCCGAGCGCAGGGAAGTAATTTATTACAGGGACCGGCTTCCGTACGCCAGACTCTTTGCGGATCTGAATGAAGAACATCTGAGGGTCGCCAGGAGCCTGGGACTGCCTGAAGTTCCCAAGACCCGCGAGGACTTTTCCCACAGGGGACTGGTCCGTATCGAGGACAACGAATACCTGGTTGTTGATGACCTGCAGTACTCGATTCCTTATCTGACCGAGGGCGCCGCGGAGGAGCTTCACCGCATTGCGAAGGCTTTCAGCGACTCTCTGGAGTCAAAGGGCCTTCTTGACTACAAGCTTGTCGTGTCGTCGCTGCTGCGTACCGAGGAGGATGTGGACAGGCTGAGACGCAGCGGAAATCCCAATGCCAGCGACAATTCTGCGCACTGCTACGGCACTACCTTTGACATTACCTACACAAGGTATTTCAGTGAGGACGAGTCAGAGGCGTTCATGCAGCCTTTCGAGCTGACCAAGGTGCTCGGGGAGGTGCTGCTTGACGAGAAGAATGCCGCGCGCTGTCTCGTGAAATACGAGAAGCAGGAGCATTGCTTCCACATTACTTCCTGTGTGAAATAATTTTCTACAGCACTTCGACAATGTCTTCGCGGACACGGAATCTTATTTCCCTGTCCGCGAAATTCATTCCGTATATGCGGTCCGGATCATGCTGGAATCTCGGCCTCGGGTCCTGGGAGAGTATTTCTTCGAGGGCTTTGAGACGTTCTTCTCCGAGATCTGATTTGAGATGTTCCGGGAAGCTGACTTTCAGGGCCTTCCATCCGGTCGTGTCCACAAAGCCGCTGCGGATTCCGCTGCGGCTGTCGGCATATTCCACGTAGGGCTTGATGTCATAGACGGGAGTGCCGTCTGCAAGGTCGGCGCCGGCCACCACGATGCGGCAGGCTGCATGGTCGATGCTGACAATCCTTACTGCGCTGAGACCCAGGCTGTTTGGCCTGAAAGGGGAGCGTGAGGCGAACACTCCTATTCTCCTGTTGCCGCCGAGCCTTGGAGGTCTGACGGTGGCTTCGAACTTCGGCTTCCCTTCTGTGGTGTCCGGCGAGGAATCTGCCTGTCCAGTCGGCTGTCCGGAACCTCTTCTGACATTGAGGCTGAATCCCCATATCAGCCAAATGTAGTCAAATTCCTCAAGCCCTCTGAGTGCATCAGGCTTGTTGTATGGGGTAAGCAGTTCGACCGTGCCTTGCAGGGATTCGGCGATTCCTGCCTGGCGCGGTATTCCGAACTTCTCTTTCAGCGGTGAGCGGAAGATTGCTATTGGCTCAATGTTCATCGGAGGCGGGGCGCTTATTCCTGTCCTTCCTTTGACTGGCTCTGGCCAAGAGAGTCGGCTGCGGCTTTATTTGAAGAATAGCCTGAAACTTCTGCCATGTACTTTTCGTACAGGGCGTTGAACTCTGAAAGATAGGTGCTGTCAAGAGGATCCGAGGCGGGAGAGTCCAGCTTTAGGGGATCGATGGGGCGCCCTTTCTCCCAGATGCGGAAGTCGAGGTGAGGCCCTGTTGCCGTGCCGGTTGCGCCGACGTAGCCGATGACCTGTCCCTGTGTCACTCTGGTGCCTACACGTATTCCGGACGCAAATTTGGAGAGATGCATGTAAGAACTCTCGTATCCCATGTTGTGCTTGATCCTGATGCGGTTGCCGCCTCCTGTCGGATCCCATCCGCATTTGGTGATAGTTCCGTCGCCGATTGCCTGTACAGGCGTTCCGGTCGGCGCCGCGTAGTCAACCGCTGTGTGCGGCTTGACTTTTCCGGTGACGGGATGGCGGCGGCTGTAGCTGAAGCGGCTGCTTACGCGGTTGTATTTGAGCGGGGCTTTCAGGAACATTCGCTTGAGGCTCTCTCCTCCCTTGTCCCAGTAGGTGTTGCCGCCGTCCGCAGTCTCGAAGCGCACGGCTGCCGTCTGCTTGTAGCCGTATCCGTCGAAAAGGCTGAAATAGACGGTGTCAATGCCCACGAACTCTCCTTCGCACATGCTCTGGCTGTAAATTGTGCGGAACCTGTCGCCTTTCTGCAGGGCAAAGAAATTGACGCTCCACTGGTAGATGTCCGCGAGGTTCATTATCAGCTCGGGTGACGCTCCGGCGGCAATCATGTCGTTCCAGAGCGAGCTGTTGATCGTCACGTCAGCGAACTTGCGCACATGTTCTATGGGTTTTGCGACGTTCCATATTGCCAGCGAGTCGCTGCAGCGGAACACGGTGGAGTTTACCTTGTCGTGTTCGTAGATCGCGTATCTGAGACTGCGTGTGCCTCCGGTGGTGTCGTAGTATGCGTGAAGGTAATTGCCAGCCTTGATCTTGCGGACATCGAAGGTGGAGTCGCACAGCATGCTGAGAGCGTATGAGTCGGTGGCGTTCATGCCCATGCGCATCATGAGGTCTGAGAAGGTGTCGCCGAACTTCACTTCGACGGTGTCTGCCGCAAATGCTGAAGGCTCAAAGCCGTAAAGCGGCGGAAGCGGTTCTTCTACAGTCTCGGCTTCGGTCTCTGAACCATGCTGCCTGCAGGAGTTTACGGTGAAAGGGACGAATGCCGCTGCTGCGGCCAGGAGGATTATCGTATATGAGTGTCTTTTCATGTCGTGAAGTTTTAAATCTTGTAAAGATACGAAAAATCCGTCATAACAATGCCTTTTCAAAGGCTGTCCAGCCATGTCAGAAGGCGCTCCATTCTTGGTATGAACGGCGTGAAATGTGTTCCGGGAGTGGATTCGAACATTGTCCGCACACCGTCTTCCCTCAATTTCATGATTATTGAGGACGTGTTTTCCCTGACTCCCGCAAATCTCGGATTGCCTCCCTTGCCCTCCTTGTCCCCGAGGGAAAAGTATGCGCAGCCTGCCTTGCTCACGGGCCTTCTGCTTTCGAACCAGTCAGCGAATCCTTCATACCAGAATGATCCGGAAATGCTGCCGATGTTGGTGAATTCATCGCAGGAGAGCCAAGCGTAGAGGGCGAAAAGTCCTGACAGCGACAGGCCCGCGAGGCTGCGTATGCAGTCACCGTGAATATGCAGTGCCCTTTCGCATTCAGGAAGTATGCGCCCCCTGAAGATGCTGAGGAACTTGGCGGCATTGCCTCCGAAATCGTCTCCGCCCTTCACAATACCCGGGGCAGGCCAGGGAGTCATGTCGTTGCCCCAGTCTGTTCCGCTGACCACCACGATGCCGCGTCTTCTCGCCCAGGTCTCGGCAGTTTCCGGGTCAACCGGGACCGGGCTTATCAGATAGCATACTGAAGCTGCCCCTGCGTCTCCGGCATTTGCGTCCGGTACGCAGAGGCAGTCATATCCGTCAATATGCCTCAATTCGGGCATTGCAGTAGCCGGGTCAATAGACGAATTCGAATTCGTCGACATAGAGCAGACTTCCGACAGCCCCGGTGAAGTCATCTCCGTAGCGGCTTGCGCAAGAATTGATGATGACATACTTGGGCTTGCGCTCAGTGTCCCTGTAGGTTATGTTGCAGGTGAATTCGACGTATTTCGGATTTTCTCCCTCGGCATAGGTCGCAGCTGTGGTCTCCAGCTTGCCGTAGCCGATGATATGCGGATCATTCTCCTGGTCTATGAAGACTCCGTCGGCCGTGTTTACCTCATACGGTTCGTCCCAGTCACCGAGCATCACGAGTATCTGCATCTCGTCTGTCTGTCCGATGAGATCGGGATGCTTGCCGAGGTCATCGTGGTCAATGGCCTTGGGAAGATACGCATAGTATCCCTTGAGCGCGCTGGGGCGTGCGGTAAACGGAGTGCCCCATGACATCTTGGCTCCCATGTTGCTGCCGCTCCCGACGGTGCCCAGGAATTCTCCCGTGAGGAGATTTCCGGCGGCAAAACGTCCTATCCCGAGAAAATTGGGGAACTTTGACTCCAACCTGGCAGCCTGCTTGCCTTCGCCGGACACGGCCACGTATGCGGTTTCAGGAACGGTGGCGCAGTCGCTGCTGATCACGAGTACTCCCTTGTTTGCCGAGTCCCATACGCGTCCTACACTTTTGTCAGGGGCAGGATACCACGATATCTTGCTTCCGAACACGGTTTCCTGGCACCATTCGTCAAAACTCATGTTGGCGACCTGGTCTTCGGATTCTGTTGTGAAAGGGACCTCGCTGCTGCTTGTTCCGGCCATCGCCAGACGCACGTAGTACTGGGTTCCGGCATCAAGTCCTTCTGCCTCGTATGTGAAGAATCCGGACATCTCGTTGATTTCGGGACTGCTGCTCCAATCGTTGCTGTCGGCCCTGCGCCACTGGAATACTCCCGGCACCTGGGCGCCTTGTGAGTCCGAAGTGAAGACTGCGTGATGTGCCCACGGGTTCACGTTTATTTCGGAAGCCACCTGAACTGTGGCGTAGATGGTCCAGACATAGTCCTGGTAGGTCTTTACGTGCACTGTAAGCGGTGCGCTCAGGTTGATCACCTTGCCGACGGCGAGCTCGTCGCATCTTGCTCCGTCCGACAGGGCGAGGCGCAGGATCTCGAGGTTCGTGACGTCTGCCGACTCGGCCAGCTCGACATGTATTGTCCTGGAGGTCTTGCTGATGTCAATGCTCAATTGGTTGGTCACCGCGAAGTCGGTTATGTCACCTGAAACCAGAGGAAAGTCAATGTCGTTCTTGATTGTGCAGGAACTTGCAATGCAAAGAATCAGAAATGCTGCTCTCTTCATGACTTGTGAATATTAGAAGTAAAGTACAAGGGCCAGCTTTGTTGAGAGCAGGTCAATGTTGTAGTGAATTCCGAAACTGTTGGAGTTGCTGTAGTCAACCTGATTTGCCACCTGGTGAATGTTGGTCCAGTCGAGGCTCATCAGGTCGAGGCTGAGTTCCAGCGCGATGTTCTTCATCACGAAGGCGCTGATTCCAGGTGCAACGGCCAGGCTCAGCGAGTATTCGTCGTAGTAGACTCCTTCCTTCCTTCCCTCGTTTATCGAATAGGTCTTGCCCTGGCCGTAGCCGCCTTCAAGATTCAGCTCCGAGAAGAAGGCGAAGCGCTTGCTCCCGGCAATCGGCATATAGTACCTCCCGGTGAGTGCCACTGTGTATTCGTGGCCGATGTGGTAGTGGTTGCCGAGGGAGATGCCCACGTCGGAGAGGGCGATGTCGGCCTGGTCTATGCCTATGGATGTCCTGTTGTAGTTGAGCCGGAGTCCGATTGACATGTCATCCTTTACGAAGTATGAGCCGGAGGCGGCGAACTTCCAAGTGTCAAGTGAGCCTTTGGCGCCCTGAATCATGGAAAAAAGTGCATCATAGCCTGTTTCGCTTCCTATATTGTAGTCGTTATAGGAGAAGACAAGCCCTGCGGATTTGGTGCCTTTGGGGATGAAACAGCTCTCGTTTTCTTCCCCGGCTGCGGCAATCGGTGCAAGGAGCAGGAACATTGCTGCCGCCAAAGTAAGTTTGTGCATATTGTCAAATTAAAAAAAGAGGCTGCCGGTAAAGGTAGCCTCTTCATCATTTTGTGGTGCTGGCAGGAGTTGAACCGGCGACACATGGATTTTCAGTCCATTGCTCTACCACCTGAGCTACAGCACCATTGCCCTAACGGGATTGCAAAGGTAGTAAAAAAATATATATCCGCAAATTTTTTATAAATTTTTCACTGCCGATGCGAGGCTCTTGAGGGCGGATTCGAGTTTGCTGCGCGGACAGCCTATATTAAGCCTCATGAAGCCTTCGCCTTCCTTGCCGAACATCGTGCCGTCGTTGAGAGCGAGTCTTGCCTTGTTGACGAACAGGTCCACGAGCTGCGGCTGGCTGAGCCCCAGCTTGCGGCAGTCAAGCCAGATGAGGAAGGATGCTTCCGGCCTTACGGCGTGAATCTGCGGCAGGTTTTCGGAAAGCCATCCACTCACGAAGTCCACGTTGTTCTCGACATATGCCAGCATTTCTTTTCTCCAGTTCCACCCTTCGTCCGTATATGCGGCCCTTGTTGCCTCGGCCGAGAAAATTGAGGGGTAGTCTATCTCGTTTGCTTCGAGGTAGCTGAAGAACTTGCCGGCAAGCTCCTTGTTCTGCACGATGCAGTATGAACTGACGACTCCGGCGATGTTGAATGTCTTTGACGGGGCCAGGAAGCTTATGCTGCACTGGGCCGCATTGTCGCTGACGGAGGCAAAAGGATGGTGCATCTTGCCTCCAAGAACCATCTCGGCGTGGATCTCGTCAGAGATTACTGTGATGCCGTGCTTTGAACAAATGTCGGCAAGCCTGCGCAGGGCCTCCACGGGGAAGCATACGCCTCCTGGGTTGTGGGGGTTGCAGAGCATGAGCAGCCTGGTCTTTGAATCGATGAGTTTCTCGAGCCCGTCAAGGTCCATTTCGTATGTCTTGAGGAATCCGTTGCTGTCGTAGACCGGCTTGAGCGGATTGTTGACGACCTCAAATCCGCAGGCCTCGGTAACCAGGCGGAAAGGATGGTATACGGGGGGCTGGATTATCACCTTGTCTCCGGGGGAGAGCAGGCAGCGCATTGCGAAACCGAATCCCTTGACAATTCCGGGGATGTACCTGAAATGCTCGGGGGCAACTTTCCATCCGTGGAGTCTGAAAACCCAGTCGGAGACTATGCGGAAGTAGTCGGAACCTGTTGTGGGGTAACCCAGAATGGGATGGTCAAGGCGTTTGCGGAGGGCGTTGATGATGAAATCAGGAGTTCTGAAGTCCATGTCAGCGATCCAGAGTGAGGTCAGGTCAGCGCGGCCAAATGTTTCTTCGAGGGTATCGACATTGCAGCACCTCGTACCGTGCCTGTCGATTATTTCATCAAAATTGTACATCAGGATTATGTTAATTCCTGCAAAAATACGATTTTTTTGTATATTCGCGGCCAAGTTTCACCAAATCTAATTTTATGGTAGCGAAAAATGAAGAAACTACTTTTATTGGTCGCAGCTATGCTGCCTGGCTTCCTTGCGTACTCGCAAGAGGCTGACGACCTCGGTAGGTATGCCGAGGTAACTCTCATTCCACGCCTGGACCTTAACCCTACTTACACAGCCGGCGATTCCGGTTTGGGTTTCAACCACGGCAATTCTTCAATTTACACTCTGTTCGAAGGTTCCCTGTCGGAACATTTTTCCTGGACGATAGCCAATCACTGGCTGCAGTCCGGCGGAGACTACGCTTGGCCATACAGGGATCTTGGCCGTTCCGACACCACCAACTGGCTTGACTATTTTGTCGCCAACTTTTCTTTCGACAACTGGAATTTCGCCCTTGGCAAGGACATGATTGCAACGGGAGGATTCGAGTATGAGGACTGGGACTGGGACCTGATGACTGATTTCTCTTCTCCTCTGGCCGACGGGCTGGCATGTTATCAGTGGGGTGGCTCCGTGTCCTGGACGACACCGTCGGAGAACACCGAACTCATTCTGCAGATGACCACGTCTCCCTATGGCGAATATCCTTTCGCGAGCAACCTCTGGGCATATTCATTCAAATGGTACGGTGAATATGACTGGTATTCAATAATTGCCAGCGCAAGCACGCTGCAGTACTCGGAAAATGAGTACGACTGGCTGTTTGCCGTAGGCATGAATTTCGATTTCACCGATGACCTTGCCATGACTCTTGACTGGAACAACACCTACGGCTTTGAGGAAGAAAGCTGGAGGCTGCTCAAGGGCAACACCGTCCAGGGGCGTCTCACTTATGCTCCTTCCGACAAGTTTGATGTTGCGCTCCGCGGTTGGTATGCGTTTGCCGATGACAGGAGCCTCATCCCCGACGGTTGGACTGCCGGTGCCGTGTTCCAGTACTATCCTCTGGCGGATTCCGATGATCTCCGTCTGCATGCATATGTTGCATGGAATTCAGTTCTGTCCCAGGCTACGCTGAGCATCGGGGCCAGATATAACCTCAGATTCAATCTCTTTTAGTCAAGAGGATGAACAACGATATCGTCATTTCTCTCCAGCACCTCACCAAATCCTATGACGGGAAGGTGGTGCTGGATGACATTAACCTGGACATCAGGGAAGGGGAGTTCGTCACACTGCTTGGCCCTTCCGGTTGCGGAAAGACCACCACTCTGCGTCTGATTGCAGGTTTTCTTGCGCCGGACAGCGGAAACATCCTGCTCGACGGCAAGGACATTTCCTCAGTGCCGCCCTACAAGCGTCCGTTCAATACCGTCTTTCAGAGGTATGCGCTTTTCCCGCACCTTGACGTGTACGACAATATCGCATTCGGACTGAAACTCCAGAAGGTCCCCACCGACGAGATAGACAAGCGTGTCCGCAAGATCCTGAAAATGGTGAGCATGACAGACTATGAAAGCCGCGATGTGGAGTCCCTCTCGGGTGGTCAGCAGCAGAGAGTTGCGATTGCACGGGCTCTCGTGAACCGTCCCCGCGTGCTTCTGCTGGACGAACCGCTTGCGGCCCTCGATCTCAAGATGCGCAAGGACATGCAGATCGAACTCAAGGAGATGCATGCACAGCTGGGCATCACTTTCATATATGTGACGCATGACCAGGAGGAGGCGCTTACTCTTTCGGACACGATTGTTGTCATGAATGAGGGCAGGATCCTTCAGGCAGGAACTCCGGTTTCAATATACAACGAGCCGCAGAATTCATTCGTGGCTGACTTTATCGGAGAGTCCAACATCCTGAACGGAACAATGTTGTGTGACCGCAAGGTTGAATTCCTCGGCCATGAATTCGAATGTGTCGACGAGGGCTTCGGCGAGAATGTCCCGGTCGATGTCGTGATACGTCCGGAGGATGTCTACATCATGCACAAGCTGGAGGGCTCCCAGTTCTCTGGAACCGTCAAGTCATGCACGTTCAAGGGTGTGCATTACGAGATGTTCGTGGATACGGACAAGGGCTATGAACTGATGATCCAGGACTACAATGCCTTTGAGGTCGGTTCTGTCGTCGGCCTTCTGATCCGTCCTTATGACATACAGGTGATGCACAAGGAACGCGTATGCAACAGCTTTGAGGCCGAGATAGTGGACAACAGCCACGTCAAGCTGATGGGAGTTGAGCTCGAATGTCCTGCAGCGGCCGGATTCGCCCCTGGTGAAACCGTTTCCGCGCAGGTCGATTTCGACAAGGTCGAACTCGTTGACCATCAGGAAGACGGACAGTTTGCCGGGGAGGTGCATTTCCTCCTTTACAAGGGGGACCATTATCACCTCACCGTGCTTACCGAGGACGGAGACCATGTCTGGGTAGATACCAATGACATCTGGGACAAGGGAGACCTCGTAGGTATCAACTTTGCACCGCAGAACATCAAACTCGTTGCCGGGAAATGAGGGTAAAGAGATCCACCTGGGCTTTGCCGTATCTGATTTTCCTCATCCTCTTTGTGGCCATGCCGCTTGTCATGATAGCGGTGTATGCCTTCAGGGATGCCCAGACGGGAGCCTTCACTCTTGCTAACTTTGCGAAGTTCTTCAACACTCCGCACGACCTGAACACCTTTCTGTATTCTATACAGGTGGCGTTCATCAACACCGTGCTGTGTCTGCTGATTGCCTATCCTGCCGCCTGGATACTCTGCAAGTCGTCATTCAACCGTTCGAAGATTACGGTGATGCTGTTCATTCTGCCGATGTGGATCAACATGCTTATCCGTACTCTTGCTACCGTTGCTCTTTTCGACTTTCTGAGACTTCCTCTCGGCGAGGGTGCTCTGTATTTCGGTATGGTCTACAACTTCCTTCCTTTCATGATTTACCCCATCTACAATTCGCTCGAGAAGATGGACAACTCCTATGTCGAGGCTGCCCAGGATCTCGGTGCGACGCCATGGAACGTGTTCTGGAAGGTTACTGTCCCCCTTTCGCTCCCCGGAGTATGGAGCGGGGTGCTGATGGTGTTCATGCCTACGATTTCCACCTTCGCGATAGCCGAACTGCTGACTCTCAACAAGGTTAAGCTCTTCGGAACCACCATCCAGGACAACATCAACAACGGATTCTGGAACTACGGATCGGCTCTTGCACTCATAATGCTGCTGATAATAGGGCTCACCACCCTGATCTCCGATGGCGACGATTCCGGTGAAAGCGAAAAAGGAGGCCTGATATGAAAAAATTGCTTGCAAGGGGATATTTGCTGATCCTTCTGGTGATTCTCTATGCCCCCATACTGATTATCGCGGTATTTTCGTTCTCCGAGGCAAAGGTCCTCGGCAACTGGACCGGCTTTTCGACCAAACTCTATGAGTCCCTGTTCACCGGCGGACTCGGCAACTCCATGGTGAAGGCGATAGAGAACACGATTACCATAGGTGTTCTGGCGGCCATAGGTTCCACAGTACTTGGTTCTGTGGCGGCAATCGGCATTCACAACATGAGGGGCCGGAAGCGCAAGGCGATAACTTTCCTCAACGAAATACCGATGCTCAATCCCGACATCATTACGGGTATATCGCTTTTCATCCTGTTCGTTGCTGTCGGGGTCAGCCAGGGGTATGTGACGGTGCTGCTTGCTCACATTTCGTTCTGTACTCCTTACGTGGTGCTGACTGTGCTCCCGAGACTCAGGATGATGAATCCGAACATATACGAAGCTGCCCTTGACCTGGGAGCCACTCCTTCGCAGGCTCTGCGGAAGGTTATCATACCGCAGATCAGGCCTTCGATGATTTCAGGTTTCATACTGGCGTTTACCCTTTCCATCGACGATTTCGCGGTTACCCTGTTCACAAAAGGAAACAGGGGACTCGAGACATTGTCCACCTACATTTATGCGGATGCCCGCAAGGGAGGACTCACTCCTGAGTTGCGGCCGCTCATGACCCTGATTTTTCTGGCAGTGCTCGCCCTGCTGATAATCATCAACATCCGTTCAGCGAGAAACAACAAACAAAACAAATAAAATGAAAAAATTATTAATTGCAGTATTCTGCATCCTTGCAGCCGCTTCGGCCGTATGCCGCGCTGCAGACCGTGAGCACACGCTCAAGGTCTACAACTGGGCCGACTATATCGACGAGGATCTGCTCGACGAGTTCGAGCAGTGGTATGAGGAGCAGACAGGCGAGCCTGTCGAGATCATCTACCAGCTGTTCGACATCAACGAGGTGATGCTTTCGAAGATCGAAAAAGGCCATGAGGATTTTGATGTGGTGTGTCCTTCCGACTACATTATTGAGAGGATGCTCCATTCAGACCTTCTTCTGCCTCTTGACAGGAATTTCGGTGACACTCCGGACTATACGAAGAACGTGGCCCCGTTCATGGTTGATTTCCTTTCGGAAATTGAAGGAAACGGCAAGAATGCCAACGACTATGCCGTTCCTTACATGTGGGGAACCGTCGGCATCACGTACAATACAAAGTATGTGACACCCGAGGAGGTCCGCACCTGGGATGTGCTCAAGGATCCCAAGTATCAGGGCAAGGTCCTGATGAAGGAGGCGTTCCGTGATGTCTACACTTCATTCAACATCGGCTTGAACCGTGACCGTGTCGACAGGGGAGAGGTTACTGTTCAGGAACTCGCTACTGATGTCTCACCTGAGTCCATTGCAAGGGTTGAAGCGTACCTCAACGAAATGAAGCCAAACATCACAGGATGGGAGGTCGACTTCGGCAAGGAAATGATGACCAAGGAGAAGGCCTGGCTCAACCTGAACTGGAGCGGTGACGCCCAGTGGGCAATTGAAGAGGCTGCCGCTGTCGGCGTTCCCCTTGCCTATGCTGTTCCTGAGGTAGGCAGTACCGTATGGCTTGACAGCTGGGTGATCCCCAAGTATGCAAAGAACGTGAAGGCTGCACGCTATTTCATCGATTTCATGTGCAAGCCGGAGAATGCCCTGAGGAACATGGATGCTATCGGCTATGTGAGCGCGATCGGCGGGGACGAGATTCTTGAGGCCATGAGCGACAGTACCTTGTATGCACCGCTTGACGCCTCATATTTCTTCGGGGAGGCCGGCAAGTCAGCTTGTCTGAATCCCGTTATGTATCCCGACGCTTCAATCATAAAGTATTGCGGAATGATGCATGACTGCGGTACCGAGGAACTTCTTGCCATGTGGTCCAGGGTGAAGGGCGACAACGCCGGGAGCATGACAGTGATCATCATCGCGGTGATAGTAATCCTCATCATTGTGGCTGTGGTTCTTGGCAGCCGCAGGAAAAAGCATGGTCGCGGAGGACGTCCTGCCGCAAGGCGATAATCTTCAAAAGGCAACAAAAAAGTCCGCAGTGAAGAGTGATGTGACCCCCAAAAGTTGGACGGTTTAACATTATATTTAAGAGGCGGACTTT
>CABUIX010000030.1 GCA_902491795.1 uncultured Bacteroidales bacterium
CATGCTGCACCATTGTTACCGTTTTTGATGTACGGTTGTTACCGATTCTGATGTATGATTGTTGCCATTTTTGATGTAGCATCGTTGCCGATTTTGATGTATTCCTGATTTCCGGTCACAGTCCTTCCGGTATATCGGTTTTCCTGAACGCTTTATCCAGCATCCCCATTGCCATTTCCAGGTCCGGACGATATGATATTGTGTAGGATATTATCTCCCCATTGAACATGTCCAGGACAGGAGAAAGATATATCTTCCTGTCCTTTATCTTGACTTCAGTCACGTCAGTTGCCCATTTCCGGTTAGGTGCAGTCGCCGTGAAGTCCCTGTCAATGACATTGGGCGCGACCGTTCCGATCTCACCTTTATATGACTTGTACCTTGCCCTCTTCCGCGTGCCATATAAGTCCATCTCTGCCATGAGTTTCTGTACGGTCTTGTGGTTAAGGAGCATGCCGTCATTACGCAGCTGGGCGGTTATTCTCCGATAGCCATAACGTCCTCTGTGGCGGCCATATATCTCGCGGATTGCGGTTCTTGCATCATTGTAGCCGTCAGGTTCTGACATCCTTTTCGCGTGGTAGTAGAATGTGGATCTGGCCATCCCTGTCTTCTCCAGAAGGATCTCGAGATCATGTTCCTGCCTTAGTTCTCGGATGGCTTCCGCCCAATCTCTTTGAGACTGGCGTCTCTTGCTTCTACTAAGGCTTTCACTTTTTTTAGCAGAGCATTCTCGGCCCTCAGGCACTCATTCTCGTATCTGAGACGTTCCAGCTCTGTCATTTCTTCCGGTTTCTTTTTCCTTGGTCTTCCCATGGCATTCTTCGGTGTGCGGCCTCTTGGCCTGGTGACAGCTAAGGCATCATATCCTTGAGTCCTGGCGACCTTTAGCCACACCTTGATTTGACTGGCACTTGCATTATACTTCAACGAAGCATCCACCAAAGTTATATGATTTTCCTCTATATCTCTAACAACTTGTAGTTTGAAGGCATAATCCGCCCTTACATTTTGCTTCTTCAACAATCCCGTTGGACCTTCAGAACGGTATCGTGTCCATAAATATCCTAGAAGCGCCCCGCTAATCCCAAAGCGGCTCTCAATATAATTTCGGCTATAGCCATTCTCCAGCATATGCATATATTTTAGCCGTTCTGCATAGCCATGTTTCCTGTACTTTTTAGACATAACAAAACCCCGAAAGTTTTTTGTCTAACTTTCGGGGTGCATGTCATTGTGGCGGGCCCTTGATTTTAGCCTGGAATTACTTCTCTGCGATTTCGAGAACAACGCACCTGTTGAGTGCAGGGTCACCCCACCTGTCCTCGGTTGAACCGGCTGCCTTCACGATAAGCCTGTCAGCAGGAACTCCGTACTTCTCCATAAGGAGGTCGCGAACGTAGTTCACTCTCATTTCGCTGAGCTGCTGGTTGCGGGCTGCAGTTCCGGTCTGCTTGTCTGCATATCCGGTAAGGAGGAAGATCTTGTCCTTGGTGTTTGCGATGATGTTCTTCATGTAGAAGTCGAGCTGGAAGAGTTCCTTTGCGCTGAGCTCAGTCTTGCCGATCTCGAAGAACACTGCACCGGGAGTGGTCTCGGGCATAACCTCGACAACTTCTGCAGGCTTGTTCCTGAGAGCCTCAACTTCCTTCTTGAGAGCAGCATTCTCAGCCTTCAGGCTCTCGTTGTCCTTCATCACGTCACTCTTCTCTCCTGCGAGAGCAGCATTTGCAGCCTCAAGTGCGCTTATGCGGCTTGCATATTCAGCAGTGTGAGAGCGGGTAAATCCGGTCTTGCCAAGCTTGACGGCAACTCCGAAAGTAGCGGATGACATTCCGGCTACACCTCCCTCAGGAGTGGAATCATATCCCTGCTTGACAACGAGCTGGCGAAGTTCAAGAGTAAGGTCAACGCGGTTGCTGAGACGGATGACATTGAGGAGTCCGGCTCCGACAGCGAGCTCATTGTTGGAAGTTCCGTTTGCCCATGAGCGAGCGAGTCCGGCAGAAAGGAAAGGAACGAAGTTCCATACCCTGGTCTCCTTGTAGCCGCTGAAGGCGTTGGAAATGTTCCAGAGAACATCACCATGGATGTAGGCGGTGTTGAACACGTTCTTGTACTGGCCATTGTTGCCCATCTCCTTGTAGTAAGGATACTTGGCGTTTGACCAGGTAGATGCGGTCAGACCCTGATAGCCGATTCTTGCACCGACGCTGGGAGTGAACCACTTGCCGATGTTTATATCGAGCGCCGGAGTAACGCCTCCGATGTCGGTGAAGGAGTTCTCGAACACATTGATTCCTCCAGCAACACCGATCCAGATGTTGTCACCCAGCCTGTTGGTTTCATAAGGTCCTCTGACGATCTTGCCGTTCTCGTCCCTGTTGCCATTCTCCTGGGCATTCAGGCTCATGCCCGTTGCAAAGATCAGCATCGCTGACATTGCAGCAACTTTCAAAATGTTGTTCATATCTATAAGTGTTTAGAATGATATTTCACTTGCTTGACCGGTCACCGACCGACCATAAACAATACAAATATACTATTTTTTCCCGAATCTACAGCAATTTACAGAATTTATCATCTTTTGCAAAAAGTCCCAAGACGCTCAAAAAATCCTGTATATCAAGCGCAGAGATACCTGCGGATAGAATACCAGACTGTCCAGCACGGATATGTCCTTCAACAGCGAGACAGCCTCAGGATCGTATTCGACTTCGCCCTGCGAAGAAAGTCGCGGGACGCCGTGATACCAGATGCCCACATCGAACTGGAAGCCCAAATGGCCGGCTGGCACGCTGCGCCCGAACCCAAGCCCGACATACGGCCGCACCTTCGACACCTGCAGAGACAAATCAGAATAGCCGGCACCTTCTTCTTCATGCAGAGAGAACGTCCGGTTGCCAAGACTGAACGATGGCCAGCCAAGATCCATTGCCTCATAACCGGGATTATCACCGTATTTTTCGTTCAATCCGGAGATTTCATTGCGAACGGCCAAAAATGCAGACCAGAAAGCCCTGTCGGTAGACACCGACGCTGAAACAAAGCCGTCCCCCATCCCGAAATAGGCTCCCGCCGTCAAATGGAAGGAACTCTTGCGGAACGGATAATACTCAAGCATCAGCTTGGCCGTACTAAGATTGAGGACCGGCCGCAATGTCAGCTCCGCAACCGGAAGCGCAGACACCCTTTCAGCCGCACCGAGACTTTCGAGTTGGGCGTTCATCTCACCTATTGCGGCGTTGGCGGCGTCCACAGGCAGCTCCCTGCTCAACGGATATGACAGGGACGGAGCATTGAAGCCGACGGCAAGCACCAGATGATCAGTAACCAACGGCAGAGCCAATTCCGCACCTATACCGGTCGTACCTGCCTCAAGGCCAAATGACAGACTGTTGAAAGCCTCCTGCGAGATTGCCGGATAAGCCAATGCCGACAAGGATACTGACAGAAGTAAAAATTTTTTCTTCATCAAAGGCAACACACTATACTATTTTTTCCGCCGTGAAGGGCGGAAAACACCTGCGGCTCCAGGCCACGAGTCGGAAGCCGCAGGATAAATTTCGAAATATGCCGGCATCAATAGTTCCTGGCCGCCAGCCGGAAATAACTCTTCGGATGTGCGCACACGGGACATACTTCAGGGGCGGAGGGGCCAACCACTATATGGCCGCAGTTGCCGCACTCCCATATCGCGTCACCTTCGCGGGTGAACACCAGCTTGCCCTCAATGTTCTCCAGAAGTTTCTTGTAACGGGCCTCGTGCTCTTTCTCGATCTCAGCAACCATTTCAAACAGGGCGGCAATCTCGTCAAAGCCTTCTTCCCTGGCCTCGGCCGCGAACTTGGGATACATGTCTGTCCACTCGTAGTGCTCACCTTCGGCAGCATCCTTCAGATTCTCTTCGGTTTCCGCAACCGCCCCGCCATGAAGCAGCTTGAACCAGATCTTGGCATGCTCCTTCTCATTGTTGGCAGTTGCCTCAAACAGCTCCCCTATCTGCACATATCCGTCTTTCCTGGCCTTTGAAGCATAATATGTGTACTTGTTGCGTGCCATGCTCTCTCCCGCGTATGCCACAGAGAGATTGGCTTCTGTCTTTGTTCCTTTAAGCGATTTCATAATAGTTGCTTGTTTTTGTGTATCCACAAATATAGTACTAATTTTATATATTTGCGATAGCCTCCAAATCAGCACAAATGGCAGACAATTACCTCGAAAAGAAATATGAGCAGATGCAGCAAGGGAGACCTGTGATCAAGAAGGTCAACCGGTCACTGGATTCGCTGCTGACCGCATTGTCGGAAGTACCGGAAAAGACAGACGGGCAGTACATGGTAAGCAGGTTGCAGGCAGGGGCGGCCATAGCCTCTGCACGACGGATGGGGATCCGGTTCTCCGCGCGTTTCCCGGATGAAGATGACCCTTCCGTCATGGAAATAAGCTGCAGCAGCGCATATGATCTAGGGGCCGTGGTCACCGCAGTCAGGCTGAAGTTCGCGGAATTGCATCTGCACACAAAACTGCGCCTGTCAAATTCAGGGACAGACGCAGTCATTGAAATCTTCCGCAGGGCTTCCGTATGATCAGACTCTTCCGGGATAAGCATCAAGGGCTTTCGCGAGAATCAGCATTGCCCTTTCCAGGTCAGGACGGCAAAGCACGTAGGCCATCCTGACTTCCTGACGGCCTTCGCCTTCATCGGTATAAAACCCGGAGCCCGGAGCCATCATGACTGTCTCTCCCTCGTAATTGAAATCACGCAGGCACCAAAGACAGAATTTCTCGGCATCATCCACCGGCAGCTTGACCATCGTGTAGAAAGCTCCCATAGGAACGGGTGCATATACCCCCGGAATTTTGTTGAGCGCGTCTATCATGAAATTGCGTCTTTCGAGATACTCTTCGTACACAGCCTTCATGTAGTCGTCAGACACATCCATCGAGGCCTCGGCAACTATCTGCCCGAGAAGAGGAGGAGACAGTCTGGCCTGACAGAACTTCATCACGGCCTCGTGCACCTTCCTGTTCTTCGTGCACAGGCACCCTATACGGACGCCGCACTCGGAATATCTCTTGGAGACAGAGTCAAAAAGTACCACATTCTCCTCTATTCCTTCCATATGCATTGCCGACACGTAAGGTCTTCCGGAATAAATGAACTCCCTGTACACCTCGTCACTGAACAGGAAAAGGTCATGTTTCCTGACTATGTCGCGGATCTGTTCCATCTCCTCCCTCGTGTAGAGATAGCCCGTAGGGTTGTTGGGATTGCAGATGAGGATAGCCTTGGTGCGCGGAGTTATCTGACGTTCGAAATCTTCCACCGAAGGCAGGCGGAAGCCGTCCTCTATCCTGGTCTTGACACTGCGTATCACGGCTCCCACGGAAATCGCGAAAGCCATATAGTTCGCGTAGAAAGGATCGGTAACTATCACCTCGTCTCCCGGACTCAGGCATGCGAGAAAAGCGAACAGGACAGCCTCTGACCCTCCGGCGGTGATTATTATGTCGTCAGGAGAAAGGTATATTCCGTACTTCGCATAATATCCGACCATCTTCGTGCGCAGCGAAAGGCATCCTTCCGACGGGCTGTATTCAAGTATCTCACGGTCAACATGCTTGAGGGCGTCAAGACCGCAACGCGGTGTCTTGATGTCCGGCTGGCCGATATTGAGATGATAGACCTTGATGCCGTTTCGTTTTGCCTCATCGGCATACGGAGCGAGCTTGCGTATAGGGGAGAAAGGCATGTTCTCCGCTCTCTGAGATATTTCCATGATTATTTTGCAGTAATTATTCTATGGCCAATTCGGTTTCCGCCCCTTCAAGCAAAGGAGAGCTGAAGCGTACCGTAACCTTCCCTTCTTGACCTGTCGCGCGGATATATGCAAGGAGCCTTCCCCTGAAGGTCCGTTGGGAATTGTCGGTCCAGTCACCCATGTCGGCATTGTCTCCAGACTCAAGGCCAAGCAGTTCCGCGGGGCCATCGACGGTACATGAAACAATGTTGTCGGCGAGCTTGCAGACGTTTCCGTTGTCGTCAAGGACCTCTACCGTCAGCTGCACGACAGAACCTTCTCCGTCGAAGCATGCACGGTCCGGAATCACCCTCAGGGCAAGAGGCCGCAACGAAGTATATGTCTCGTATTCAGATACCGGCACATCATCCTCATACCCGACAGCCCGAAGCGTACCGGCGGCATAGTCCACATCCCACGACACCATTCCGCTTTCGAGGCTCACAGGCTTTCTCACGCCGACCTGCTCCCCGTTCAGGAACAGTGCGGCGGATTCCGCATTTGTGAAACAAACCACCCTGACTTTCTGGCCGTCCTCATAATTCCAGTCATCCCAGGCATCGATGCTGTCGCTCATCCTTGGGCTGGTACCTATATAGCACACGGGATTCTCCGACCAGAGAGCGGCCCTGAACCACCCCCGGGGCTTCAGGAAGCCGCAGAAATCAAGCAGCCCCGTATACATTCCGCGCGAAGGCCAGCGTCCTGACTCTCCAAGATAGTCGATGCCTGTCCAAATGAACTGCCCGAAGATGAAGGGATTGTCCCTTACCGCCGTCCACGCCTGATAGTCGGGACGGTTTTCTGAACCATAGATTATCCTTTCCGGATATTTCTCGTGGTCAATCGCATATCTTGATTCAGTATAGTTGTAACCAACGACATCAAGAGCTTCAGGATACTCCGTCTGGTTGGACATCACGACGCCGGCAAGGGCACCAGTAACGGGCCGCGACAAGTCCACCTCACGCACGCAGGCGGCAAGCCTCTTGCCTATTTCTCCTATGCGCATCGCACTCGGCGCATCCGGATCATAGCCACCGTAGGCCGCCTGAGTGAAATCCTCATTGCCGCCGGCCAGCACGGGATGCGAATACGGGTCATTGGGATAGTCCACCTCGTTGCCTATGCTCCACATGAATATGCACGGATGGTTCCTGTCCCTCCTGACCATGTCCCTAACGTCAGTTTCTCCCCATTCGCCGAAGAAATCATAGCTCCCGTCATAAGCCGGCGTACCGACATTCCAGCCTTCGACCCACTTCCGCTTGGGGAACTCCCATTCATCGAAAGCCTCGTCCATCACGAGCAGGCCGATCCGATCACACAGGTCGTAGAACACCGGAGCCTGAGGATTATGGCTTGTCCTGATTGCGTTAACGCCTATCGCCTTGAGGTTCTCGAGCCTTCGCTCCAGAACTTCAGTAGGGACCGCGGCCCCCAGCACCCCGGCATCATGATGAAGGCAGACTCCCTTGACTTTCGTCCATCTGCCGTTAATGGCGAAACCCAGGTCTGGGTCGAACTCAAGGGTCCTTATCCCTACGGGGACGGAGACTCTGTCAAGCACTTTGGCGTCCTCCACAATCTCGGCCTTCAGCGTATAGAGAAACGGATCATCAATGTCCCAAAGGCGGGGATTTCTCAACTTCATTGACACTGTCTGTGAGTCCTTGGCACGGACGGTCCTTGAAACCAGCCTCTTTTCACCGTCATACAACGAAAGCACCAGGCTGCATTTTCTGCCTCCTAGCCCTTCTATGGCGGCATCGACAGAAATCTCGGCCAAATTCTCTCCGGCCGGTTCCGCGACATATCCTACTCCCCATTGGGCGAAATGTACATTGCCGGCCTTTATGAGCCACACGTCCCTGTAGATTCCGGAACCGGTATACCAGCGGGAATCTGCCTCCCTGCTGTGGTCAACCCTGACAGAGAGCACATTGTCGCCTTCCCGGTCAAGCCAGGGAGTCATATCATACATGAACGATATATAGCCGTTCGGCCGTTCTCCCAGCAGGTGTCCGTTAAGATAGACGCTGCTGCGGTTGTATATTCCCTCAAAATAAATGTACAGCTGGTCCGCGTCGGCAAACTGTCGGCCGTCAAAGTGCTTCCTGTACCAGCCTATGCCTCCCGGAAGATAGCCTGTACAGCTTGCGAGATCCGGAGAAAGCCTTCCCTCTATTGACCAGTCGTGAGGAAGAGACAGTACGCGCCAGCCGGAATCATCATATGCAGGACCGGCAGCCTCCGGACAATCCCCGAGCATGAAGAGCCATTCTTCATTGAATTTTGAAGATTCACCGAAAGAAACCTGGGAAAATGCGGCTTGTGCGGCAAGCACAAGAAATGCGGCAGCGGTCAAGAGTCGTTTCATAACATGACATTTATCTCTCCCAAAGATAAAAAAAATTCACTTCGGGAGAGATATGCCCGGACTTCAAAAATCCGCAGTTCCGGCACGGCGTGCACACGTCCGCGTCTATTTGCCCATCGCGCTGCTCATCAGGGCCTCAAAATCAGAGCGGCTCATCGTTCCGGCTATATAAATGAATGTCGACTCGCCCGGTTCCGTTGAAATCATGAGGAAACCGTTCAGAAAATCGGCTTCTTTCTTGTCATGAAGAGTATACATGCTCACGGTCTCCTCACCGTCCTTCGCATCCATCAGAAGTTCGAACTTGTTTTTCTTCACGAAATCAGCGACATCGGCAGCCATCAGCGAATTAACCGCCTGGTTCGTGCTGCTGAGGATATACATTCCGTCAAGAGACTTCAGTATGGGCGCAATGTCAATCGTGCCGTCTCCGGAATCAACCGCGACAGAGAGTTCAGGAAGCTGACCCACCATCTTAAACATCGCGGGCGAGATGTACACGGACTCTACCCCGTTCTTTCCCGAATACTTGTTGTAGATGCTCTTCCCGTCCTGGGCAAAAGCTGAAGCCGCCACGAGCACAGCGGCCAACGCTGCAATGAGTAACTTTTTCATTTTTCGTTGATTTTATCTATAATTTCCCTTGGCTTGTTCATTACGGGAACGGCCTCCGCCGCAAGGCCAATCCCCTTGTTCATCTTTTCAGAAATCATTGAAAAACTCTTTTCAACCTGCGCATACGCCAGCACAGGATCGTCAAAAGTGTCTTTCGGTGAAGAGTATCTGCCGACCGCCAGGACCGCTGCGGCTGCAGCAAGCGCAACCCCGGCCGCCGGTAATGCAAAAGTCCGAACTCTTCCTGCATGCCGCACTGACGTACCGGAGCTGGCCGCCAGCCCGGTCACTGCCGCCTCAAGCCTTTCGGAAAGGCCTTCAGGCACTCCTGCATTGGTGTCTTCGGAAACCTTCTCGAGTTCCTCAAAGCTCATCTTTTCAATATCTTTCAAACTTTTCATGATAACGCTTTCCTGATTTTGCGTCTGGCGTTGCTGAGCATCACCCTCAGTGTCAAGCGGCTTTTTCCGGTCAGCTTCGCCATCTGTTCATAACTCAAGTCTTCGAAGACCCTCATCTTCAAAACATTTCTCTCTCCTTCCGGGAGTCGCTCAACGGCAGCAATGGCCTGTCTGAACCTTTCCTTCGATGACAAGGATCCGTCTGCCGAATCTTCCGCCGCAACATTGTCCTGCAGCTCCTCCCTTCCTGCTGCCGCAGAACTGCGCACACGGTCAATGCAGATATTGCGCAGCAACGTTATGCAGTATGCCTTCGGATTGCGCACGGAATCAAGTGCATCCTTCGAATTCCAAAGCTTGACATACAGGTCCTGCACCGCATCCTCCGCGTCAGCGTCGGACTCCAGGATATACCATGCCACACGATAGAGAGCTTCGCCTAGAGTAAGGTATTTTTCCCTGAATTCCCCGGCATCCATCTCAATTCATATTTGCAAGCTTCATTACCTCATTCATCGACAGCCTGCCGAAGACACACACCAGGGCACGGTCTTCCTGGACGAACAGAACCAGGTTCTTGACATTTCCCGATTTTTCGTCGTACGTCCCGTAAATGTCAACCGAAGAATCGTCATCGGCAGCAGACATCAAAATGTCGACGGAAGACAGGGCAGAGCGGATTCTCCGGCTGAACATGTCGCTCTCCCTCTCGGAAGCCTCCTCATAATCGACTATCACGACCCTGTCAATGCCCTTCATCATCTTGAGCGCCTGCATCGTTTCGGGATCTGAAGCCTCATCCGACATGCCGGCCACGGAGCGCAAGGCCCACAGGCCGACCTTCCCGATTTTCACAATCTCAAAACCGTCAGTTCCACGGAAACCGTTCACGATATTCACGATTCTCCGCTCGGGAACCTGCCTGGCCTCGGCATCATAACATGTGCACGCGGCCAATACGGCAATGGAAAGCAACAGCATAATTTTTTTCATTTCAGTCATATTTTTTGATTTGTCATTCAGTTGTCTTGCGCCTGCCTCATCCGGCAGCGTTCTGAACAATAGACGGACAAATATCGGAATTGTTAATCTGCAAACATTATTTTTTTCGGGCCGTGACAGAGGGCCGATGCATCTGCCGGGGGAAAAGCAAGAGTCTCAGGCCCTGCAATCTGCAAAAGCGATAGCGGCGATTGGGAAGAACATTTACAGCAAAAGAGTTGACATATAGAAAATAAAGGGATATCTTTGCATCCGTTAGCAAATAGTGAAAAAAAGACAGTGGAGCTCCGACAATTATTTTATTTCGTCAAAATAGCCGAAACCTTGAACTTCTCAGAGGCCGCGAGGTCGCTTTTCGTGACGCAGAGCACGCTCTCACAACAGATCAAGCAACTGGAAGAAGAATTCGGCACAGTGCTTTTCGAGCGAGATTCCCATTCCGTTTCGCTGACCGAAAACGGGGCAAAGCTTCTTCCGCTCGCAAAACGCACCCTGCAGGACGCAAGGGACTGCGCAAATCAGATCCGCGACCTTCAGAAAATGGTTTCCGGAGAACTGATTGTGGGTGTCACATATTCTTTTTGCCCAATTCTCACCGAAACCGTAAAGAACTTCATCGACAACTATCCGGGAGTCAAGCTCAGGATAATCAGCAGGTCGAACGAGGAACTCATTTCCCTGCTGCGCAAACGTGAGGTTGATTTTGTGCTCGCGTTCAAGCCCACCGAAAGTTACGATGACATCGAATCGCATATCCTTTTCGACGACAGGCTGTCGGTAATCCTGAGGAATGACCATCCGCTCGCCGACAGACAGTCTCTCGGCATCAAGGACATAGAACGGCAGAAAATAGCCCTCCCGGCCAAAGGGCTCCAGGCAAGGAACGCGCTGGACAAATCCATAGACATCGACAGGCTGAATCTCGACATCTGCATCGAGCTCAACGAAATCGACATACTCCTTGACATAGTGCAGAGCAGCCATTTGCTCACCATCCTGTCTGAAGCCACGATATACCACCACAAGGAAAAGCTCCGTGCAATACCTCTTGACATACCGCAGAACCAGATGGAAGGCTGCATACACGTATTGAAGAAGTCCTACCGGAAACGCTCCGCGGAAGCATTCGTGAAGCTTCTGCGCGAGTCCAACGAGATCAACGAAAGAATTAACAGATGGCTCTAAAATACAGATCATGAATTTTCTGAACACTCTCTTCAACGGCGCCGAAGGCGCCTGGAGCGGAGGCGTAGCCCACTCCATCATAATCCTTGCCCTGGTGATAGCCCTGGGCAAGATTATGGGAAAAATCAAGGTTGCAAACATAAGTTTCGGGGTAACCTGGATTCTGTTCCTCGGAATTGCATTCAGTCACTTCGGAATGACTCTTGATTCCAACCTGCTTCAGTTCCTCAAGGAATTCGGACTGATCCTGTTCGTGTACAGCATAGGCCTGCAGGTTGGACCCGGATTCTTCTCCAGCCTCAAGAGCGGAGGCATCGGACTGAACCTGCTTGCATTTCTCGTTGTAATTTCAGGTGTCGGCATCACTATAGCGCTCCATTTCATCACCGGAGAGCCTATCACCACGATGGCCGGAATCATGTCCGGAGCGGTAACCAACACCCCCGGGCTCGGCGCCGCGCAGCAGGCATATACCGACATTTACAACACGGCGGCACCTGACATCGCCCTCGGATATGCCGTTGCATACCCTCTCGGAGTCATTGGCTGCATAATGAGTTTCGTGGTTCTCAAAGCCTGCTTCTACAAGAAGCCCCTTCCCGTAAAACAGCCAAAGAACATTGACGAGAAGAAAATAGAGATTCCGGAGATAGAGCGCGCCGAGCACCTGAGCGACAGCAAATATATCTCTCGCCGAATCATCATTTCAAAACGTAAGCTCAACGGAATGGTGCTGGGCAAGCTGGAATTTGAGACTGTCCTCGGAGCCACCGTTACCCGCATCCGCCGGGCAGGCATCGAGCTCAAGGCCACGCCGGAAATCCGGCTCCAATACGGAGACCAGGTCACCGTGGTCGGAAGTGAACAGAGCATAGCCGCAGTCGAGAAAGTGCTCGGCAACTCCCGCAAGCGTCTCGACGATCCCAACCTTGTGCCGATATTCATGGGCATAGCACTTGGATGCATACTCGGAAGCGTACCCATTGTATTTCCCGGCATCCCCCAGCCTGTCAAGCTCGGACTGGCAGGCGGTCCCCTTGTGGTCAGCCTGCTCATCAGCCACTTCGGGCCCCAGTTCAAGGTCGTGACATACACGACGGCCAGCGCGAACCTGATGCTGCGCGAAATAGGAATCGCAATATTCCTTGCGTGCGTCGGGCTTGAGGCCGGTAACGGATTCGTGGACACAATCGTCCACAAGGGAGGATACGTCTGGATTGGATACGGAGCAATCATCACCATGGTTCCGATGCTGATTGCGGGTCTCGTCGGCCGTTTCGTGATGAAACTGGACTACAACACCCTCGTCGGCGTCCTTTCAGGATCAACCACCAATCCGCCGGCACTCGCGTATGCGGCAGACCAGGACAAGAGCAGCGACCATGCAGCCGTCGGATATGCAACGGTCTATCCTCTGACCATGTTTTTCAGGGTGCTGCTGGCCCAGCTGCTCATTCTCATGTTCATCTGATTGCGGCATTTGCCTTTTCAAATAGTTACTATAGTTTTTCCCTAAGACTGCTATAGGAACAAAAAGTAGCAAATGCTTTGCCCCGAAAGGTGCGGACACTAATTTTGCGCTGTCAAACAAAACAACCTTATAGAAATTATGTACGCACTTTACATTATCGCAGCAGTAGTTCTTATGGCACTTGCCTACAGATTCTCCCAGACACTCAAGCACCAGCATGCGCTGATTCACGCCGAGAATCAGACAAAACTTGAGAAAGCACTCGAGAAATACAAGAACTACGACGACTAGAAAAGGGACCTTACACACTTTTATCATACCGCTGGTGGACTGCCGCTTGGCCGTCCACCTTTGTTTTTCAGCATAATCACATTTATTGCTATCTTTGCCGAGCATGAAACTCAACATTTTCTTTGCGGCAGCAATCATTGCAGCAACCATTGCAGCATGCGGACGTACTTCCGCAGACAATTCCGAAGGCCAGCTGGAAACCGGAGACCTGATCTTCGTCGGCATCCCGATGGACTATGACCTGGAAAATGACTCGATGGCAAGCGCCATCAGCAAATCAACCGGCGACAGCTCGGAACTGAACATCATACATGTGGCGATTGCGGAAGTCTCAAGGGACAGCGTCTGGATAATCGACGCCACGATCAAACACGGAGTCGACCGGCATCCGCTCGACACTTTCCTCACCGATTTCACTCTCAAGGACGGTTCATATCCGGTCTTTGAAGTAAAGCGTCTGAAAGACGACAGCATGGCAGAGGCATTCGTGGAGAACGCGAAGACATTCCTCGGCCTTCCGTATGATGTGGCCTTCCTTCCTGACAACGGGGCAATGTACTGCTCTGAACTTGTCAGGGAAAGCTACATCACTCCTGACGGAGGATACATCTTCAGCGAGGCACCCATGAACTTTACCGACCCGGAAGGAAACATGCCACTGTACTGGGAACAGCTCTTTGCCATGCTCGGCATGCCTGTACCACAGGGAATCAACGGCACCAATCCTCAACAAATGTCAAAAGAGGACGTCCTGGTGCCAGTAAACGTGGACATCGTCAAATATTCCGGAGCGGGGCATTGATTTTGATATGTCCCCCATATTGGATATATTTGTCCAATATATAATAATCGCCATGGCCCTTAATATTTCTGAAAAATCCCGCCTGATGCCGGCATCCGCCATCAGGAAACTTGTTCCGCTTGCAGATGCCGCAAAAGCGGAAGGCGTAAAGGTCTACCACCTGAATGTCGGTGCTCCCGACATCAAGTCTCCTGAATGCGCGTTCAATGCGGTAGAGACCATCTGCAGGAAGCTGCACCACCTCTCATACACCAATTCCGCGGGACTCATGGAACTCAGGAAGGGGCTTGTTGAAAAATATTACCGCAAGATAGGCATCAACATAGACGTGAGCGAATTGCTGGTGGAAGTCGCCGGCAGCGAAGCATTTGCCAACGCGATGCAGATTGCGGCCGATGAAGGCGACGAGATAATCGTCATCGAGCCTTACTACACGAATTACCAGACTTTCGCGTATCTCAACGGAATAACGTTGAGAGCGGTGCCCACCGACATTCACCACGGATTCGCCGTGCCGGACATATCGGAGTTCGAGAAACTTGTGAACGGCAAGACCAAGGCCGTCCTCCTCAGCAACCCGTGCAACCCTTCCGGCAAGCTGTTCAGCCGCAGCGAGATGCAGGCCATAGGCGAATTCTGCCGCAGGCATGACCTCTTCCTCATCTCCGATGAAGTTTACAGAGAGTTCTGCTACACCGACGAACCGCACTTCTCCGCAATAAACATCCCGGGCTGCGAACAGAACGTAATACTTGTTGATTCTGTTTCAAAGCGCTACAACCTCTGCGGAGCCAGAATCGGCTGCATAATATCACACAACAAGGACGTAATGGCTGCCGCCATGAAATATGCACAGTCACGGCTTTGTCCTCCGGTATTCGGACAGTATGCAGCAATAGGCGCCCTGGACACCCCGCAGTCATACTTCGACGAAGTGAGAGAAGAATACATCCGCCGCAGGGACTGCGCTCTCAAACTCCTGAACGAAATCCCCGGCGTATATGCGCCCATGCCATACGGAGCATTCTATACCGTCGCAGAGCTTCCGGTCGAGGACGCGGAAGACTTTGCAAAATGGATGCTTACGGACTTCAGACTCGACGGGCAGACCACAATGGTCACTCCCGCCCAGTCATTCTACAAGACTCCCGGTGCCGGCAAAAATCATGTCCGCATAGCATACGTGCTTGAGGTTCCCGAACTCGAGAAGGCCCTGCACGTATTCGCCGAAGGCCTTTCAGCATACAGAAAGCTGCACCAGGGGCCCAAACAATAACCCCAGACAGATGAAGCCAATCTTCACCACCCTCACAGAGTTATACAATTTCTCCACATCCAGGTACTCACGCAGAACGGCCTCCGAATTTGCGGACGGGTCCAGCCGATATACCTATGCCCAGTTCAAGGGCAGTTGTGACAACATATCGAGAATACTCTCGAATTTCGGCATCGGAGCCACCGACAAGGTAGCCATCTTGTCCGAGAACATGCCCAACTGGAGCGTGGCGTTCTTTGCCATTACAGCTTTCGGCCGCATTGCCGTGCCTATGCTTGCAGACCTCTCGCATGACGAGGTCGAGAACATACTGGCTCACTCTGAAGCCAAAGCCATATTCATATCAAAGAAGCAGCTCGGCAAACTTGGAGAGGCCACGGTCAAGAAACTGAATCTCGTCATTGACATTGAAGATTTCAGCTTCATAAAGGCTACCGGGGAATCCTACACCTGCGACGGAAAGGTGAGTGTGCCGACGCCTCTCGACATTGCCGCAATACTTTACACATCGGGGACTACCGGCAACGCCAAGGGGGTCATGCTGAGCCACAGGAACTTCTGCTTCAACGTCCTGAGTTCCTGGTACAGCTTCCGCATCCGCAGGAAAGACGTTTTCCTGTCAATACTGCCAATGGCCCACACCTATGAGCTTAGCATAGGAATGCTGTATCCGTTTGCAATGGGAGCAAGGGTGGCTTACCTCCAGAAGGTGCCGACACCAACGATTCTGATTTCCACCCTCAAGCACATCAGGCCAACGGCAATGCTCTCGGTACCGCTCATAATAGAGAAGATATACAAAAGCAGCGTCATTCCCACCATCAACGGAAGCAAGTTCCTTCAGTTCCTGCAGCAGAACCTCTCATGGCTGCTGTACATGCTGATAGGAATAAAGCTCAGAAAGACATTCGGCGGAAGGCTCAAGTTCTTCGGAATCGGAGGAGCAAAACTTGACCCTGCAGTTGAGGCCTTTCTGAAAAAGACAGGTTTCCCCTACTCCATAGGATACGGACTCACGGAGACTGCCCCGCTGATATGCGCCGCGCCTCCCGGAAAGACCGAAGTCGGATCCACCGGCAGACAGGTGCCCGAGATACAGGTCAAGCTGAGTGACGTCAACCCCGAAACCGGTGAAGGCGAGATAACCGTGAAGGGGCCCAACGTGATGCTCGGCTATTACAAAGACTACGAAAGGACCTCTTCAGTGCTGAGCCAGGACGGCTGGTTCCGTACAGGCGACCTCGCCTGCTGCGACAAAAAGGGAAGATACTTTGTGAGAGGAAGGCTGGGAAGTCTCATTGTCGGAGCTTCCGGCGAGAACATCTACCCGGAAGAGATAGAGAATGTCATAAACAGCATCGAAGGAATCTCGGAATCCCTTGTGATAGAGCGCAACGGACAGTTGATCGCACTGGTACAGTTCAATGACAACGTGATAGACTGGAATCTTGAGGGCAAGGACAAGTTCATCGAGGACCTCGAGGCCCGCAAGAAGGCAATACTTGAATTCGTCAATTCAAGGGTGAGCAAATTCTCCAAGATCCGTTCCGTGGAGGTCCAGAAAGAGCCTTTCACAAAAACGGCCACCCACAAGATCAAGAGATTCCTCTATACCAAGGGCGACAACACAAGGACTTCCGGCTCCAGAACCGGGAAATGAATCCTGCGTTCTGCGGCGCAATGTCCGCCTATCTCAGTTCGGCGATATCGTAGATCAGCCGTTCCGTCTTCTCCCATCCGAGACAAGGATCGGTAATGGAGCAGCCGTAGATGCCGTCACCGGCCTTCTGGCTTCCGTCAACGATGTAGGACTCTATCATGAGCCCCTTCACTAGCCTGAAAATGTCAGGATTGTGTCTCGTGCTGTGCAGCACTTCCTTGGCAATGCGTATCTGCTCAAGATATTTTTTCCCCGAATTGGAATGGTTGGTGTCGACGATCACCGCAGGATTCTTCAGGTCCGTAGCGGCATAAAGGTCACTCAAGAGCTCAAGATCCTCATAGTGATAGTTGGGATGAGAGTTTCCGCGGGAATCGACATAGCCTCGCAGGATGCAGTGCGAAAGCGGATTTCCCTTGCTCTCAACCTCCCAGTTGCGGTATATGAACGTGTGCGGCGACTGGGCCGCCTTAAGGGCGTTGATCATGACCGAAAGATTTCCGCCCGTCGGATTCTTCATCCCGACCGGGACATCAATCCCGCTGGCAGTCAGGCGATGCTGCTGGTTTTCGACAGACCTTGCTCCTACCGCAACATATGAAAGCAAGTCGGAAAGGTACTTGTGGTTCTCAGGATAAAGCATCTCGTCAGCACAGGAAAAGCCCGTCTCGTTGAGAGCACGCATATGCATCTTCCGTATGGCGATCAGTCCCTTGAGCATGTCTGAAGCTGCCTGAGGGTCAGGCTGATGCAGCATTCCCTTGTAGCCTGCGCCTGTCGTGCGCGGCTTGTTGGTGTATATGCGCGGCACTATGACCAGCTTGTCAGCGACTTTCTCCTGTACCAGCCTGAGACGTGAGATATAGTCAATCACCGCATCTTCACGGTCTGCGGAGCAAGGACCGACAACAAGGAGGAACTTGTCGCTCTCTCCGGTAAAAATGCCGCGTATCTGCTCGTCATTTTTTCTTTTCGCGGATTCTCCCTCCTCAGAAATCGGATACATTTCCTTTATTTCCTGAGGAATGATGAGCTTGCGCTTGAAAATCATGTTCATGGCTCTGCCTCCACCTTTAGTTTCTAAACATCCACCTTGTCAAAACTTGCACGCCTGCGGGTCGAAAGGCGCATCATTTCCTTGATGGTCTCCACGTCGGAATTTGCCAGGGCTGTTCTCAGCTCATCAAACTTCGCCCTGAACAGGTCCATCTGTGCAAGAAGCTCAGGCCTGTTTTCCATAAACAGTTCGGTCCACATGTCCTCGTTGATTCTGGCAATTCTCGTAAGGTCCCTGAATGAATCACCGGAATATGCGGCAAAATGTGAGCACTCGCGACAATCCATCAGGGAAACCGCTATGCAGTGCGTCAACTGGGAAAGGAAGGCCGTCATTTCATCATGTTCCGCGGGGGTGAGCACGGAAATGTTTTCGAACCCAAGCAGACAGGCAAGTTCGCGGACAGCTTCAATTCCCTCCGGCGTGTTCCGCCCAGTCGGTGTAATTATGAAGTTCGCCCCCTTGAAAATGCCACGATCGCTGTTTTCCACTCCGTACACCTCCCTTCCGGCCATGGGATGCGCCGGGACAAACTCAACGCCATCCCCCAGCATGGACTGAACGCGTCCGACAAGCTGCCCCTTGACACCCGTGACATCGGTAACCAGTGCTCCGGGCTTAAGGAAATGTCCGAACTGTCTGACCCATTCCTCAAATATATGCGGATATAGGGCAAAGACAACCATGTCAAAAGCCGAAACATACTCTCTTGTGACTTCCGTATGCCCATGTCTTACCAAACCTTTCGACATGGCATAGTCCAGGGCTGACTGTCTCTTGTCCAGAGCACCCACCTCATATCCCGCATGTGAAAGAGCATCCGCATACGAACCGCCGATCAGCCCGAGGCCGACCACAAGAATCTTCTTGTCTGGAGTCAAAACAGCCATGCAGAATATATATATCAGCGTTGAACTATCCAGTCTGTGCCGAAGCGCATGGCCAGCTGGTCACACAGGACTATTGCGGTCATGCAGGTCACTACCGGACAAATCCGCCTGACGATGGCCGGATCGTGACGGCCCCTGACTTCTATGTCCGCATCCTTTCCCAGCGCAAGATCCACTGTCTGCTGCCTTGCGGCAATCGAAGGAGTCGGACGTACCGCAGAATTGAATACAACCGGCATTCCGTTGCTTATTCCGCCGTTGATGCCGCCGCTGTTGTTCGTGACGGTCACAACCTTGCCGTCCCGCATGCGGAAAGGATCATTGGCCTGGGAACCGCGCATGGATACAAATCCGAAACCGCTCCCGAATTCAATTCCCTTGATACCGCCGATCGCGAACATCGCCCGGGAAATCACGCCTTCAAGGGAATCAAACCATGGTTCCCCCACACCGGCAGGCAGTCCGCAGACTGCTGTCTGTATTATTCCTCCTACGGAATCACCGCAAGATCTCGCAGAAGCAATTTCCTCCTGCATGTCAGCCGCGACATCCGCCAAAACCGGGAACTGCCGGTTTTCCAGCGCGCATATCTGACTCTCGCATTCAGTTCCGAAAGGTTCGTCGGCCACTCCCCCGCATCTCAAGATATGAGTCCCTATCCGTATGCCGCGCAATTCGAGTGCCTTGAGGCAGACCGCACCGGCAGCCACGATGCCGGCCGTAACCCTTCCCGAAAAATGTCCTCCCCCGCTCTTGTCCTGATAGCCATGATATTTGGCCTGCGCCGAATAATCGGCATGCGAGGGCCTGGCAAGATCTGCAATACCGGAATAATCTGAATTCCGGACATTGCCGTTCGGAATCACTATTGTCAGCGGAGAACCTGATGTGTACCCGTCGTGGACACCGCTCAATATCCGGAAGTCGTCCTGCTCCACACGAGCCGTATCAGTACTGCCGGACGGTCTGCGCCGTGTCAGCCACAAGGCGACATATCCAGCATCAACAGGAATCCCGGGAGCAAGGCCGTCCAGCACGGCGCCAACCGCCGGGCCGTGACTTTCACCGAACAGGGTGAGGATTACGCTTGTTCCCAATGAATTCTTCATGACATTCAGAAAGAGCCGGCAAGCTTGAACCTTTCGCAAAGGGAGCCGAGTTCATTTATCATGCTCATGCCCTCCTCCGTATATACATTGCCGTCCAGCTCAATGTAGAAATAATAATTCCACTTGAGGTCCTTCATGGGACGGCTGCGCAGAGCGCACATGTTGTATCCGTGGGCACCGATGATGTTCAGCACCTTGGCCAGGGAACCGGCCTCGTTCCTGGCAGTGAATGTGAGCATGAAGTGCCTGCCCATCCTGCGTTTTCCTCCTTCGGTCGACAGGACACGCGAAAATGCCCCGAACCGCGTGGTGTTCATGCCGCTCGTGTTTATGTTCCGCTCTATCACCTTGAGGCCGTAGATGTCGGCACTCTCGACGCTCGCGATGGCCGCAAGCGAAGGATCTTTCTTCTCGGCCACCAGCCGGGCGGCAAGTGCCGTATTGGGATATTCGTGGGTAATGTACTTCCTCTCATGAATATAGGCGGAGCACTGCGACAGCGCCTGCTGGTGACTCACGACTTCCCTTACAGTCTCGGGAGTTGCACCTTCGCACCCAAGCAGGTTCTGGACCGCATCCAGTTCAAGAACCTGGTTCACAAAAAGATCCCCCGAAAACAGCAGGTCTGTCACCGCCCCGACCTCGCCTGCGGAGCTGTTCTCGAGAGGTAGCACCGCCACATCGGCCTTTCCCTCCGAACACGCGGAATAAGCCTGCTCAAAATCCATGCAAGGAATCAGCTCGGCTCCAGGGAACATCTTCGAGGCGGCAATTGCGGCAAAAGCACCAGGAACCCCTGAATACGTCACCTTCATCCCGCTCATGAGCCTCTCCTGCCAACGCCGCGAAAGGGCCATGAGGTCCTTTTCAAAATTGACGTAATACTCGCGTATGGAATCGTCGGCAATAATCGCCGAATTTTTCCTGACCACTTCCGCTTCCCGGACGGGATCATGAACGGAAAGCCCGCGTTTCATCTTGTAGTCCGCTACATCGCGGCAAGCCTGCATCCGCTGCTCAAACAGTTCGGCAATCTTTGCGTCAATTCCGTTGATGCGGTTCCGTATCTCATTGAGTTCGTCCATTCGGGAAAAGGTAAGAATTTGACTTGTACCCCCTAGGCGAATCGAACGCCTATCGTAGGAACCGGAATCCTAAATTTTATCCATTAAACTAAGGGGGCGTGAACCGCAAATATACAAAATATCGCCGAAATCACGACATGTTCGGGAATAATTCGGCTATTGCAGCCAGCATATCCGGCTACAGGCCCGATTTGACGTTCAAGATTATTTTATAATTTTGCAGCGTCAAAAGAGCATGGAAAGACAGAAAAAAGAGAAAATAACGGATGTCGGGGAGTTTGTCTCCGAATATGCCGCGCACATGATGGGATGCGGTGTCCACACGTCACGGGTAATACGCAGCGCCAAGCGGATAGGCGAAGCATTCGGATATTCCGTAAGGATAAGCGTTTTTCAGAACAGCATAATACTGACGCTTTTCGACGAGCAGACCCATGAACACCACAGCGATGTCGTGATGATTCCCGCACTGCCAATCAGTTTTGAGCACAATGCAAAGTTGAGTGCCCTGAGCTGGAAAGCATACGACAGGCAACTGCCGCTTGAAACCTTGCAGAGAGAGTACAGGAGAATTGTCAGCAGGCCGGCGATTCACCCGTTTTTTGTGCTTATGCTTGTCGGCATAGCAAATGCCTCATTCTGCCGGCTTTTCGGAGGAGACTGGTGGTCAATGGGAATAGTTTTCTCTTCAACCATTTGCGGCATGTTCCTGAGGCAGAAGATGAGCGCTGCAGGCATAAACAATTATCTGGTGTTCATCGTGTCTTCGTTCGTGGCCTCCCTCTGCGCTTCAATAGCACTGATCTTCGACACCACTTCGGAAATAGCGCTTGCGACGAGCGTACTGTATCTTGTGCCGGGAGTTCCTCTCATCAATGGAGTGATAGACATCGTCGAAGGGCATGTGCTGGCAGGAATTTCAAGGCTGATACAGGCTTCTCTGCTCATAATATGCATTGCAACGGGACTCTCGTTCACCTTGTTGCTCGTAAAAGACAGTTTGTTATGATAGCATTGGATATTTTGTCTGACGGAATCTTCGCCGCATTGGCCGGCATAGGCTTCGGAGCAATCTCCGACCCGCCCATGCGGGCATTCCGCTTCATTGCAGTCCTGGCTGCAGTCGGCCATGCCTGCCGTTACTGTCTCATGACATTTGCCGGCTTCGAAATATCAATAGGATCTTTTATTGCTGCCCTCGTAATTGGATTCGGAAGCCTGTGGCTCGGCAAGAAGGCCCACACGCCAATGACGGTGCTCTGCATTCCGGCACTCCTTCCGATGATCCCGGGCAAATATGCATACAACATGGTGCTCTCCCAAATCATGTTCCTGCAGAACCTGGACGTCCCGACCGAAAGCAGCAAATATATGGAGATGTTCTTCTCAAACGCAATGGTGACCTGCACGGTGATATTCATGCTGGCGGTAGGAGCCATACTGCCAATGTTCATATTTCCCAAACGGGCTCACTCACTCACAAGGCGCGGCAGATCGAAATGATGGAAACATTCTGGAAAACAATAGGACTGTACAATCTGTCCACATGGATATACCAGTTGATTATCATCTTTGCCGGCTTTGCCCTCACGGCACTTCTGATATGGAAGCCGGGAAAGCGCAGCACTGCGGCAATGAAGGTTTACCTGGTCATCCTGTACCTTTGGATTGCAATAGTGTACTTCTGGATATACTGCGCCGAACGAAGTTACAACAACGTCATGACGATCTTCTGGCTCGTCCTGTCACTTGCCTGGATCTGGGACCTGGCAACCGGGTATACTGTCTTCAAGTTTGACAAGAGTCATGCGAAACTTGCAGGACTGCTTCTGCTGATGCCGTTCCTGTATCCGGCAGCCTCATTGGCAAGAGGGTTCGGCTTCCCGGAAATGATATCACCGATCATGCCGTGTTCGGCCGTCGTATTCACTTTCGGAATCATGCTGATGTTTTCAAGGAAGATAAACCTGTTCATTGTGCTGCTGCTCTGCCACTGGTCGATGATAGGTCTGTCAAAGACATATTTTTTCAATCTTCCAGAAGATTACATCATGACATGCGCATCGGTCCCGGCCGTATACTTTTTCTTCAAGGAATATTTCCTCCGTGGAATAAACACCATCACCAAGCCCCAGGCAAAATATATGGAGCTGTTCCTGCTCACAATATGCATCGCGGTATGTGTCATCCTGGCCGTGACCATGTGCATAGAGGTGGCAAAGGGAATATAGCAGACACCCGCGGTGCAGACTCAAAAAGTGGCCGACAAACACCAAAGTTCCAATTTTTTGCGGTAATTTTGGGGCCGACACAAAATGCTAAATTTTATGGTTATGAAAACTGCATACGTATTTCCCGGACAGGGAGCCCAGTTCTCAGGAATGGGCAAGGACCTCTACCAGAACAGCGAAAAGGTCCGCAATATGATGGACAAGGCCAATGAAATTCTCGGCTTCAGGATCACCGACATAATGTTTGACGGCAGCGACGAGGACCTTCGCGCGACGAAGGTAACCCAGCCTGCAGTCTTCCTGCACTCTGTCTGCGCGGCAGCAGCAGCCGAAGGCATTCCCGCCGCGGATATGGTCGGAGGACATTCTTTAGGGGAATTCTCGGCACTGGTTGCCTGCGGAGCAGTGGCATTCGAGGACGCGCTCAGGCTCGTGGCCGTACGCGCCGACGAAATGCAGAAATGCTGCGAGAAAGTTCCCGGCACAATGGCTGCAATCATCGGACTTCCGGACAGCAAGGTCGAGGAAATATGCAAATCTGTTGACGGGCTGGTCATTCCCGCCAACTACAACTGCGACGGGCAGATTGTGATCTCCGGAGAGAAAGAGGCCGTCGAGAAAGCATGTGTCCTGATGAAGGAAGCAGGGGCAAAGCGCGCGCTGCCTCTAAGCGTCAGCGGCGCATTCCACTCACCGCTTATGGAGCCGGCACGCATAAAGCTTGCCGAGGCAATCGAAAAGACGGAAGTAAAGGCCCCCGTATGCCCCATCTACCAGAATGTCACAGCCCTTCCCGAGACTGATCCGGCAAAAATAAAGGACAACCTGCTCAAGCAGCTGACCTCTCCTGTACGCTGGACACAGACTGTGAAGAACATGATTGCCGACGGAGCCGTCAATTTCAAAGAATTCGGCCCCGGAGCAGTGCTCCAGGGCCTGATAAAGAGGATTGCTCCCTCTACGGGAGCCGAGATTACAATTCTCTAGACTCCACCGAATGCGCTGTATCCTCCATCCACAGGGATGACGATACCGGTGACAAACGATGAAATGTCACTGAGCAGATAAAGCATGGTACCTACCAGATCCTCCGGCTCACCGAACTTGTGGGTCGGAGTATTTGCTATTATCTTCTTGCCCCTGGCCTTGAGCTCGCCGGTCTGCTCGTCAGTGAGCAGGAAACGGTTCTGGTCGGTGAGGAAGAAACCCGGAGCAATGGCATTGCACCTGATTCCAAGCTCTGCAACATGCACCGCATACCACTGGGTGAAATTGTTGATTGAGCCCTTGGCGGCAGAATATGCAGGAATCTTGGTCAATGGACGGATGGCGTTCATTGAAGAGATGTTGAGCACATTTCCCTTGCCGGCCTCGATCATGTCGGTGGTGAAGACCATGGTCGCGAGCAGTGTTCCCTTGAAATTGAGATCGTAAACCTGCTGGAATCCGTCGATGTCCAGACCATAGAACGTGTCGGCGAGATCATCGCCCTTCTCCATCTGCTCAACCTTGCAGGTTGCCTTGGGTGAATTTCCGCCGGCGCAGTTGATCAGTATGTCAATCTTTCCGAGCTTCTCGTGAATCTCGTCCCTGGCAGCCTCAAGAGCAGCCTTGTCGAGAGTGCTCGCAGAGATGCCCAGGCACTTCACGCCGAATTCCTTGGCGATGGCCTCTCCCCTTGCGGGATTGTCCTTGCTGCGGCTGATTACGGCAAGGTTGACACCGGCCTCGGCAAGCCCCCTGGTAAGGGCCATGCCGATAACTCCAAAGCCGCCGGTAATGACGCAGTTGCGTCCTTTGAGATCATCAAAAGAATATTTCATTTCAATACCTCCGGTTTATTTGTCAAAAAGTCTCTTGATGTGCCTGTCACAGATGTTCTCAATGACTTCCCTGGCAATCACGTCGCTGTGCCTCTCAAGAGCAGGATAATACTCGTCACCGAGTTCAGCCGCAATCTTGTAGCTCACATGGATGAGCTGACGGAATGAAGGGTTGTAGAGAGGGTCTGCCTGGTTGTGGCGCATGGTGCGGGCATAGGTGTCGGCATCCCACTTCTCGACGGTTTCAGGAGAAGGAAGTGCGTTGACATCGATGTCAATGACGGTGGCATAGGGAACGGTAAGCTCCTCCATGCGTCCGAGGGCGTTTACATAAATCTTCTTGGCGAGTTTAAGAGCTTCGGGATCAGCGACTGCAAGTCCGATGTTCTCCTCAAGCCAGGTGGTTCCCGCAGTCTTGATGTGGATGCCCTTGTCATATTTCCTGATAAGGCGTCCCATGATCGGATAGATGGAGAACTTGTCGGATCCTGAATGGATGCTGAGCTTGAGGTTGTCCATGAGACCGAACTCCTTGACTGCGTAGTCAATCACAAGCAGGTCCTCTTCGAACTCCTTCTCGAACTGACGTATGTCTCCGCGATAGTCTACACCCTTGTTGAAACGTCCGGTGAACTTGGGAGCGAAAGTCTGTGCAGGAACCTTCTGCTGGGCCAGGGCACTGAGGATGAAAAGGATTTCAACAGGAGTCTGGGGATCGTTCACCTCATCCATTGAAACCTCGGTCACAAAATTGTCGGCACCCTTCTTCTCCGCAATGTGGCGGTAGATGCGGCCGGCCTCCTGGCAGGCGAAAAGGTAGCGGCCGGCAATGGCGCGAACCTGCTCCTCGGTAACCTCAAAAGGCTCGATGCCGGGAATCGTCACCTTCCCTATGAATTTCCTGTTGGACTCGACGAAAGCATCAATGTCCTCCTTGGTTGCAGGTTTACCGATGTAGTCGGCGACGTCGAGCGTGAAGAAGTCGGAAGCGTCAATGAACCTGTCGACATTGGTAAGGTTGATGTGGTCGGCATCAACGAAATACTGGCCGGTATAGCCGAGAGCCTTTACCGCAGCATCAGCCTCGCGGCGGGCCTC
>CABUIX010000031.1 GCA_902491795.1 uncultured Bacteroidales bacterium
TTCGCGATACGTCCAGGTAGCGGAAGCGCTGCAGCCGCTCGGCACGAAAGTGTGGTCAGGCATAGACAGCCTGTGCGATCTCGTCCGGCAACCGTCAGTGGATATCGTTGTGGGCGCGATGGTAGGATTCAGCGGCCTCAAGCCCACTCTGGCGGCACTCGAAGCCGGGAAGATAGTGGCGCTTGCCAACAAGGAAACCCTTGTTGCCGCAGGCGGCATAGTCACAGCCACCATGCGAGAGCACAACGCCGTGATACTTCCTGTCGATTCTGAGCATTCGGCCATTTTCCAGTGTCTCCTTGCCGCACAGGGCAACGAGGTGGAAAGAATTCACCTCACGGCTTCCGGAGGTCCGTTCAGGGAATGGGAGCGGAGCCGTATTGCCGCGGCCACTGCAGCACAGGCACTCAAGCATCCCAACTGGAACATGGGCGCGAAAGTGACGATAGACTCCGCCACAATGATGAACAAAGGGTTCGAAGTCATTGAGGCGCATTGGCTGTTTGACATGTCTCCGGAACGGATAAACGTAGTTGTGCATCCTGAATCCCTGATACACTCTATGGTGGAATTCACGGACGGGGCCATAATTGCCCAGCTCGGATGTCCGGACATGCGGCAGCCCATAGCATTCGCGCTCGGATTCCCGGAGCGCCTGACTACCGGCGGGAAGAAGATGAATTTCGCCGAAATAGGGAAAATGAGTTTCGAAGCTCCTGACATGAAGCGCTTCCCTTGCCTGCAGCTTGCATATGACGCCCTGAAACGCGGCGGGAATGCTCCGTGCGCGCTCAACGCGGCAAATGAAATTACAGTAGCCGCGTACCTGAAGGACATGATTTCGTTCTACGACATCGCAAGAATAAACGAAAAATGCCTCGCGGGTCTGAATTTTGTAGCCGAGCCATCTCTTGACGACATTTTCGAAACGAACAGGGAAATAGCTTCTATAGCGGATGGTTATATTAATTAAGGCACTTCAGGTAATACTGGCGCTGTCCGTCCTCATCATCATACATGAGTTCGGGCATTACTTGTGGGCACGCATATTCAGGATCAAGGTTGACAAGTTCTACCTTTTTTTTGATGTGGGAGGCAAGGCAATAGCAAGATGGAAATGGGGAGAAACCGAATTCGGCATAGGATGGCTGCCGTTCGGAGGATACTGCAAAATTTCCGGAATGATCGACGAGTCACTGGACACCGAGCAGCTGAAATCCGAGCCGAAGGAATGGGAATTCAGGACCAAGCCGGCATGGCAAAGGCTCCTGGTGATGGCCGGCGGCGTGGTCAACAACTTCATCTTCGCTATTCTTGTATACATAGCAGTGATGGCAATATGGGGTCAGGCCTATATCGAGAACAAGGACAACAGCATATACGTCAATGACCTCGCGTATGAGATGGGATTCCGCAACGGGGACAGGATCCTCAAGTTCGACGACTACGTCCCCGAGAATTTCGGCATGCTCCAGGCGGACCTCGCGAGAAGGAACGTCCACAAGGCAACCATACTGCGCGGTACTGACACCCTGGAACTGTACATTGACCAGGCGATGATCGAGGATGTCCTCAACACCCCGATGATGTTTGACCTTGCTGTTCCGTTTGTCGTTGACTCTGTCGCGGCCTCAAGCCCGAACAGCGGCGCAGGACTTCAGCGCGGAGACAGGGTGATCGCGTTCAACGGGCAGAATGTCCAGTTCGTCCAGGACTCAAGGCCGCTGCTGGCAGGGCTCAAGGGCCAGGAAGCGGCCGCCACCGTCGTGAGGAACAGGGATACCCTTGTACTCCCGGTCAAAGTTGACACATCCGGACGCATCGGAGTATATATGCAGACCCCGGGAGTCAAGGTTGAGCACTACAGCATCCTGCGCGCGGTGCCTGCGGGACTCAAGCTCACGGGAGAGACCATAGGCGGCTACCTGAGAGACCTGAAACTTCTTGTGCAGCCTTCGACCGGAGCATACAAGTCGGTGGGCAGCTTCATCGCAATCGGCCAGGTCTTCCCGTCCAGCTGGGACTGGTACAGTTTCCTGAATATCCTGGCCCTGCTGTCAATAATGCTTGCCGTCATCAATCTCGTGCCGATTCCCGGCCTGGACGGAGGACACATCCTGTTCACTCTATACGAGATGATTTCAGGACACAAACCAGGAGAGAAGTTCCTCGTGGTTGCCCAGATGATAGGCATGGTGCTGATACTCGCGCTGATGGTGCTGGCCATCGGGAACGACATAATCAGAATAATCTGAAAACATATAATCATGAAAAGAACCGCAAGTTTAAACATGCTGCTTCCGCTTGCCGCTGCGATGATTCTGTCGCTCGCATCAGGATGCAAGGGGACAAAGGCCCTCCTGCCCAACGTGAGCGGGAAAGCCGGAGAAATAATGGTCGTGATAGACAGGGACTACTGGGAAGGCGCCCTGGGCGATGAAGTCAGGGCAATCCTGACAGACGAAGTTCCTTACCTTCCGCAGAAAGAGCCTCTTTTCAGTCTCAGCAATGTTCCGATGTCAGGATTCACCGACCTGTTCAAGGTTCACCGCAACATAATGCTGCTTCAGGTCGATCCACAGGTAGACAGTGCGGGAATCTTTTTCCACAAGGACGTGTGGGCCTCACCCCAAAGTGTGGTACAGGTCAGCGCCTACACGGCCGACGATGCCATAGGACTTCTCAAAGACAATGCACCCCTTATCGTCTCCTTCTTCGAACAGGCCGAACGTGACAGGGTCATAGCCAATGCGCTTCTTTATGAAGAACGCAGCCTTGCAGATACGGTCTCAGCAATTTTCGGCGGCTCACTGCACTTCCCCAAAGGCTACAAGCTGCGCAAGGCAACCACAGACTTCGCATGGATAGCCTATGACAGGGAATTCGTATATCAGGACATACTGATATACAAGTATCCTGTTGACGCGGAAGATCCATTCTCGTCCGAAAACATAATCAGGCACAGGAACGAAGTGATGAAGAACAACGTTCCGGGAATGTTCGAGAATTCCTACATGACAACCAGTCCTGTCCTCGAGCCCCTGATCGAGCACGTGAAATACCGCGGCATGGATTTCATGCAGACCAGAGGCCTTTGGGAAGTGGAAAACGATTATATGGGAGGTCCTTTCGTTTCTCACTCCTTCTACAGCCGGGACGGCAAGGACATAATTGTGACGGAAGCTTTCGTCTACGCGCCAAGGTACGACAAGAGACAATACATGCTGCAGGCAGAAGCCTTGCTTTATTCCTGGGAATGGGCAGAAAAGGACGAAAAGGCCAAAAATTAATTTGGCATATCTAAAAATATTCCTATATTTGCACTCCCTGCTGGAGCAAGTATCCGCAGGGAGGAGTTCGGTGGGTTCGTATAACGGCTAGTACTCAAGATTTTCATTCTTGCAATAGGAGTTCGATTCTCCTACCCACTACAATATTTAAAAAATAATATAATGGCAAATACAGCATCAGCAAAGAAGGCCGATCGCCAGAACGAACGGCACAGATTGCATAACAGGTATTATGCAAAGACAACGAGGAACGCGATCCGTGACCTTCGCAACACTACCGACAAGGCAACTGCGGAGAAGAACGCTCCCAAGGTATATTCGATGATCGACAAGCTCGCAAAGATCGGACTTATCCACAAGAACAAGGCTTCGAATCTCAAGAGCGGTTTGGCAGTCTATATCAATAAACTTGCTTAACGGCAAGTTTATTTTTTCTATCGGGATGTAGCGCAGTTGGCTAGCGCACCACGTTCGGGACGTGGGGGTCGTCCGTTCGAGTCGGATCATCCCGACCACAAATAGTCCATCAGGCAGGAAGATTCAGTGGAGTCTTCCTGTTTTTTTTGACAGCACCAGACATCAGGACTGTTCCGGCCACAAGAAAGGCCCGCGCCTTCGGGGCACGGGCCTTCTCTGTCTCATCGGAAAGAGGAATCAGAAGGTAAACTTCACCATGGCCTGAACCCTGTGGTTCGTCACCCAGCGCAGATTCTGCGTAGCAAGTCCGAACTTTGCGTCATCACCGCCGAAATCTCCATACTGGACACCGGTGATGTCATACTCAAGCCCGAAGGTCAGTTTTCCGAGATTATAGAGAATTGTAGGGGTAACTCTCCACATGCTGTTCATGTTGGAATAACTGTTCTTGCTGAAATAAAGGTATTCGGGACTGACAATTTCCTCTGCGGTACCGAAATTCTTCACATATCCGGCAAAAAGGACTCCCTGAAGGGCGCGGCCGTACTTGAGGCTGATCCATGAGGAGGAATTCCTCGTGGGCGTGTAGTTCCAGGCTGCATCTTCGTCAAGCACTCCGTTTTCAGCACTTGCGGCGGTTACTCCGTATCCCCCGTTGAGGTTCATGTGCTCGCCTCCCTGGGCGAAAACAGTCTTTGCCTTCACCGTGAAATCATCGTCTGAATACTGCAGATAAAGGAACGGAGTGAAAGTGGTGATCCTGTCGCTCAAGGCAACACCTGCCGAATTGATGTGACGCGGCTTTATGGAAAGCATGTCAACTCCAAGACGCGCCAGGAACCCGTCATCGCTGTAGTTCAGTCCGAGATAAACCTCCGGGGTCTTCGCATACTTAATATAGTCAGCCACGGCTCCGCTGGGGCCGGCTGAAGTATATTGCATCTGCCAGATCGCGGCCAGATCCACAGAGAAGTCACCGAACTCATAGTCCACAAGAAGCATGGGCGTGCGGCTGAAAGGGTTGAATGGAGCTCCGGCGTTCAAAGACAGCACATCCGGCTGGTCGGAAGCAAGAGGATGCCATGCCTGGCCGACCTTGAAGGACAGGTCATCGTAGCCGAAAGTCACATAGGCCTGGCGGAGACGCAGCAATGCTGTCCCCGTAACACCTGAAACTCCGGCATAGAAATCAGTCTCGATCTTGGCCCCCATGTCCCAGCCGCCGAATTTGTATCCTTTAACGTCCACGCCCAGACGTGAAGTGAGGGCGGCAAAGCGGAAAGAACTTACGGCGTTCAGATCATTGTCGCCGACCATGTTCTGATCCTTGGGCATGTAGTAGAAAAAGTCCTCTATGCTCGACAGGCTTTCGCGTGAGTCATATGCTGCATAAGTACGGATGAAGCCATAAAGCTGGATCTTTCCGTCGCTTTCCTTGGCCTTGGCCACAAGCGGCAGCAGGACCAGGGCTGAAGCAAGAATAATACTTCTGAGTTTCATACAATATTGCACTACTGGTAATTGATTTTCCTTGTACCGCTACATTATTCTTTCAAAAGGGAAGAATTCAGTAAGCATGAAGTATCCGAGCACGAAGCCCACGATCCCTATCAGAATTCCCACCTTGGCCATGTCCTTTGTGCGTACCAGACCAGTCGAGGACGCAATGGCATTGGGCGGAGTCGAGATCGGGAGAATCATGGCCAGAGATGCGCAGACTGCGATGAAAGGTATCAGGGCATCCATGCCTCCGAACTGCATGAACTGCACATGGTTGGCTGCAGAAGGATCCGCCATCGCAGAACCGACCACGACGAGAATGGGGACCATCAGGGCCGCAGTTGCGGAATTGCTGATGAAGTTGGAAAGGACATAGCAGATTGCTCCGGCAATCAGAATCACCACAACCACATCCATGGTACTGAAAGGTATGGCATTGATCATTGTGGCGGCAAGTCCTGTCTTGTTGAGACCGGTTCCGAGCGCGAAGCCTCCGGCAACCAGCCACAGCACACTCCAGTTAATCTTCTTGATGTCATCCTTGTCAAATACGCCGGTACAGGTATAGACTGCCAGCGGTATCAAGGCCACGATATTGGAATTGATTCCGGTAAGAGCCTCGGTAACCCAAAGGATCAGGGTAAGCGCAAAGGTTATCCAGGCAACGTAAGTGCGCCATGTTTTCTTCTCGTGCTTGGTCTCGATATGGATCTCAATCTGCTTTGACTTGAAGGGGAAGAACAACATGAGAAGCACCCATGCGAACAATATCATCACTATCACGAAAGGAACCATATGCTCCATCCATTCCACAAAGCTTATCTGATACCCTGCACTTTCAAGAGCACCGAGGGCAATCGCATTTGGAGGTGTTCCTATGGGCGTTCCCATTCCTCCAAGGTTGGCAGCTATGGGGATGGAAAGTGCCAGCGAAACCTTTCCGGTCTCGTTTTCCGGAAGAGCCCTGAGCACCGGAGCCAGGAACGCAAGCATCATCGCGGCAGTTGCCGTATTGCTCATGAACATGGAGAACAGGCTTATCACAAGGAGGAAGCCCAGGAGCACGAACTTCGGGTTCTTGCCGAAAAGGCCGAGCAAGACCTTGGCAAGAGACGCGTCCATTCCGTATTTGGATGCCACAATGGCAAGAACGAATCCACCAAGGAAGAGCATGATGACCGGATCTGCAAATGCAGCCATAATGCTTTTGTAGTCGATCAGTGTCCCGTACTGCGGATCGCAGAAGAACTTGATGCCCTTGTCTGAGACAGTAAGCAGCATGACGACGATGAGAATCAGGGATGTAGTCCAGTTCGGAATGATTTCGAACATCCACATGAGCGCCGCGAAGACGAAAATCGCAATCATTCGCTGTTGAACTACGGTAAGAGCGTCGATGCCGAAGAAACTGACAGGGACTACCCAGAGAAATATTGTAACCAGCAGCACGATAGGCAGCAGCACACAATATTTGACAGAAAACTTACTTTGTGACATTATTAGTTTTAATTAGTACAGTGTCCTGATTAGTGCGCACAAACTTAATAAAACTTTTTTAAAATACCACAAATGCGAATAAATCTGCAAGCCTTCTTACAACTTTACAAATTCAATTTTTGAACTTACTATATGAAAAATTTAGTACTTTTGTAAGAATACACATATTTTGAATATATGAAGACAAGTTTCTACGCAGCAGCATTTGCTGCGCTGATTTTTACAGTATCGTGCAAAATGGAAAATCCGCTGCTCTCCGAGTCACCTCTGCCATATGGTGCTCCTCAATTTGACAAGATCAAGACAGAACACTATCTTCCTGCCTTCAAGGAAGGCATAGCCGAAGCCAAGAAAGAAATTGATGCCATAACATCCAATCCGGAAGAACCTACCTTTGCCAACACCATCGAGGCCCTTGAGTTCTCCGGAGAAAAAATAGACCGCGTCTCATCCGTCTTCTACAACTTGCTCGAGGCCGAATCCAGCCCGGAAATGCAGGCTATCGCAGAGGAGGTCTCCCCCATGATGACGGAGTATTCGATGTATGTTTCCCTCAACGACGGACTCTTCAGCCGCATCCGGGAACTCTGGGAGCGCAGGGATTCTCTCGGCCTCGATCCTGACCAGTACAGACTTCTGGACGAAACATACAAGTCTTTCGCCCGGAACGGCGCAAATCTCTCTTCCGAAGACAAGCAGACATACAGCAAATATCAGGAAGAACTCTCGCTGCTGAGTCTCAAGTACGGCAACAATGTTCTCGCCGCCACCAACGCATTCAAGATGAACCTGACGGACGAGAATGACCTTGAGGGCCTGCCCCAATATGTACGTGACATGGGAGCGGTGACGGCAAGGGAGAACGGGCAGGAAGGATGGACCTTCGACCTTTCATATCCCAGCTACTCTGCCTTCATGCAGTTCAGTTCACGCTCCGATCTCAGGAAGACTCTGTACCTCGCATACAATTCCAGGGCATTCGGCGGCGAATTCGACAATTCGGACATTTGCCTTCAGCTCGCCAACCTGAGACTCAAGACGGCAAACCTGCTCGGATACGGGACCTATGCTGACTATATGGTCGAAAACCGCATGGCTGAGAACGTCGGGAATGTCGACAACCTCCTGGAGAAGCTGCTGACCCCGTCACTTCCGGCTGCCAGAGAGGAAGTCGCAAGGATCCTTTCGTTCGCCCGCGAGAACGGATATCAGGAAACCGAACTTCAGCCATGGGACTTCAGCTACTGGTCAGAGAAATACAAGACTTCACAATTCTCGCTGAGCGACGAGCAGCTCAAGCCGTATTTCGAGCTTGAAAGCTGCATCAACGCCGTATTCGGCCTCGCCACCAGGCTGTACGGAATCCGGTTCACCCCACGTCCGGACATTCCCGGGTATCATAAGGACGTAAAGGTATATGACGTGTGCGATTCCACCGGACGCCATCTGGCACTTTTCTATGCCGACTTCTTCCCGCGGGCAGGAAAGCGCAGCGGAGCCTGGATGACCAGTTTCCGCGAACAGAGCATCAGGGACGGCGTCGAGACAAGACCGATTGTCAGCATCGTGACAAATTTCAGCAAGCCTACTCAGGATGCGCCATCACTTCTGACCCACTACGAACTCACAACCTTCCTCCACGAGTTCGGACATTCCCTCCACGGCATGCTGGCCGAAGGCAGATATCCCTCACAGACCGGGACAAGCGTGGCATGGGATTTCGTCGAACTGCCCTCACAGATAATGGAGAACTGGGCCTATGAGCCGGAATATCTCAAGCCTTTTGCGAAACATTATCAAACAGGCGAGGAAATTCCAGACGAGCTCATCGAGAAGATTTCCGAATCAAAGAACTACAACGCCGCATACCTGCAGGTCAGACAGCTCCAGTTCGGCATCATTGACATGGCATGGCATGACACCGGAAAGCCGCTTGAAGGCAGCGCACGCGAAATTGAGGCGAATGCCACAAAGGACATGCTGGTGATTCCGGTCGCCGACGGCACCTGCATGTCGACGTCTTTCACGCACATTTTCTCGGGAGGATATTCAGCCGGCTACTACTCTTACAAATGGGCGGAAGTGCTTGCGGCTGACGCATGGTCGCTCTTCAAGGAAAAAGGAATCTTCAGCAGAGAGGTCGCGAACTCCTTCAGGGAGAACATCCTTTCCAAGGGAGACACTGAGCCGGCAGCCGTGCTTTACCGCAATTTCCGCGGTCATGATCCGGAGCCGGAAGCTCTTCTCAGATCACAGGGAATAGAATAAACGACAACCGAAAAGAAAGGAAATGGAACCACTGATAACACATTTTACGGACAACGATCTCTACACGTTCACATGCCAGTACTACATACTGGAAACTTACCCGCGCGCCGAGGTGGAGTATACCTTCTTTGACCGCAACAACGAAGTATACCCCGAAGGCTTTGCGGAACTGCTGCGCGAGCAGGTCGAGCACATGAAGGACGTGACCATAACCGACGAGGAAATCCAGTTCCTCAAGCACAGGTGCATATTCCTCCCCCTCTGGTACTTCACCTTCCTGCGCGGATACCGCTTCAGGCCAAGCGAAGTGAACATATCGCAAGATGAAGAAGGGCACCTGAACATCGTCATCAGCGGGAAATGGTTCTCGACCATAATGTGGGAAATGCCAATTCTTTCCTGCATTTCCGAGCTCATGCACAGACTTCGCGGAGATTTCGCCCGCTACGATGCCGCACTCGAAGAGAAAAGGGCAAGGGAAAAGACGGTGCAGATTCTGGAAAACGGACTGATTCTCGGAGACATGGGCACCCGCAGAAGATTCAGCTTCGCGCACCAGGAAATGGTCATCCGTGTAATGAAGGAAATTGCGGACTCGCACAAATGGCCGGGCAAGTTCACCGGGACATCAAACGTCTGGTTGGCCATGAAATACGACTGTGTGCCGCTGGGCACCATGTCGCACCAGCTCATCAGCTTCGAAGAGAACGTAAGCGGAGTGCATGAATGCAACTTCAACGTGATGAAGAAGTTCAGCGACGTCTATGACGGTGACAACGGACTCTACCTATATGACTGCTTCGGCGACGAAGTCTTCTTCTCCAACCTCTCGAAGCGCATGGCCATGATGTACAAGGGCCTGCGCGTCGACAGCGGCGACGAATTCGAGCAGACCGAGAAAATAATTGCAAAGTACAAGTCGCTGGGCATAGATCCTGCGACCAAGCAGGTACTGTACAGCAATGGCCTCGACATTGCCAAGGCCATCGAAATTCACAGGTTCTGCAACGGAAGAGTGCAGGATTCCTACGGAGTCGGGACTTTCCTGACCTGTGACATAGTCGGATGCGATCCGATGAACATCGTGATCAAGCTCACACGGGGCAGAATCACCGAGCTGCGCAAGTGGAACGACTGCGTGAAGCTGTCATGTGACCTGAGCAAGACCCTCGGGAATCCGGAGAAATGCCAGTATCTGATCAAGCTGCTCAAATAGCGGCTTGATCAGTTCATGACCTGATAAGTGATTATCAGGTTGCTGCCTGTCAGCGGATTAACGGCTGCGGAATATTCCGCACCGCCAATGGTCTTCTTCCAGGTTACGGACTCCCCGTCATTGACGAATCCTGCCGACGAAAGCTTCGCCAGATAGGCGTCATATTTTTCCTGCGTACCCGAACGGTCCCAAACCTGGAACTGCTCATAATCCGACCCTTCAAAATAGTTCCCCTGAAAATCATGGTCGTATTCCGGAAACTGGCCACTCCTGCGCCAAGGTCACGGTCTGCAATGTAAGAAAAAAAACCATTGCAGTATTCAGCACTTTAGGATATTGAGACAAAATGAGTAATTTAGCGGAGATTTATGGAAGAAGACGCAATCATACAGGAACTTATAAGACAGGCTTCAGACGCTGCCGAACGAATGTTCGGTGATGAGGACCGTGCGGTGTCCTCTTTCCTCAACATTCCCGACGCACGTATCATTCTCGAAGCGTTCAGGCAGCTGCCGGACCACGTCGAGGGCGAACTGACACCGTACCTTAAGGCAAAATACCTCGGACAGGTTGCAGAGGAGCTCCCGAAATACGATGTTCCCCGTCTTGTAAGGGAAATACGACTGTACCAGCTTGACCTGCTGGCAAAGGCGGAAAAAGAATCTTCTGCCGACACTGCCCGCAACGGAGAGACGCCTCTCACCTCAGGAGAAGTCAGAGAAAGCTTAAACGAGATTGACGACTATCTCGACCCTGCGGTGAGCATGGAGGAATTCTGCACCCGCCACCATCGCCACCTGCACTTCGATCCGGTGGAGCGCACTCCGGAATGGGAAGAACTCATATTTGAAGTTGAGACCGAAGTCATGAAACGTTGCGGCAAGCCTGGTTTCATGGGGTACTGTTTCGGCTACTGGGCGGCCAAGGCCGATGTCCTCAGGACCTTCGGAATAGACTGGAAAAGCCCTTCGGAAATGAACCCCGGAGTCATGTTCGACTGACAAGCACATTCAAGGAAAACAAAAAATATAATGGCCATAAGAATTACACCCAAGGCGACAGAGTCAAGGCTCTTCTGCTGCAGCAAATGGTGGGGCAACCCTGACCTGCCTCCCGGAATGGAATTCCCCACCATGGAGGTGGAGGAAGAAGGAGAAAAATACAGCTATCCGCTGACTTTCATCTGTCAGATAGACTGCGAGGACATTGCACCGTTTGACAAGGATGGCAAGCTGCCGCACAGCGGAATGCTTTACTTCTTTGCAGCCATCGACGAATTCCTCGGATACGACACCCCCGAGCATCTCGGGATAGGTAGATGGCCGAAGAAGGCGGTCCTGGTCAAATATACCCCAAGCATCAACATGGAGACCTTCAACTCCTGCATTCTGGTGGATGACAACGACCAGGAACTCGCCTCCCCTGAAATGGCAATTGAGTTCAGCGAATGCGAAGACGGCGAAGACGGCATAAAGTTGTTCGGAACTCCTTTCTTCGAGGAAGTGCGCAACGAGAATCCCGACTGCGTAAATCTCCTGCAACTGGACGAAGACGATGACCTTCAGATGCGTTTCTACGACTCGGGCATGTTCAACTTCCTGATCAAGTCGTCCGATTTCGGATTCGGAAACTGGAAACGGGCATTCGGATACCTTCATTCTCTATGATCTGGCAAAATTTCAACCTGCTGCTGATAATCATGTCGGCAGTTGCCGTGGTGGTTTTCGTGTGCCTGTTCTTCGTCGATGCGGGCTACGGCAAATTCTATACGAAAAAATGGGGCCCGGCGATCAACAACAAACTGGGCTGGGTACTCATGGAGTCCCCGGTATTCATCGCCATGATTGTACTCTGGCTGTGTTCCGACAGAAAAGACGACATTGTGCGCATCGTCCTGCTGATAATATTCGAAATACATTATTTCCAGAGAGCCTTCATCTTTCCGTCAAGAATCACCGGAAAAAGCAAGATGCCGTTCAGCATAATCGCAATGGGCATGGTATTCAACACCCTCAACGCCATAATGCAGGGAGGATGGCTATTCCACGTGTCTCCTGAAGACTACTACACCCTCAAATGGCTGACGTCACCGCAGTTCATTGCGGGGACGCTTGTATTTGCCGCAGGAATGACGATAAACATACAGTCAGACAACATCATCAGGAACCTTCGCAAGCCCGGTGACACCAGGCACTACCTGCCGAAAGGGGGCATGTTCAAATACGTGACATCGGCAAACTATTTCGGCGAATTCATGGAGTGGGTCGGATATGCCCTGCTTACATGGTCCTGGTCAGGTGCGGTATTCGCGCTTTGGACATTTGCAAATCTCTGTCCGAGGGCGGCAAGAATATATGAAAAATACAGGCATGACTTCCCCGACGAGTTCGACGCCAAAAGACTGAAACGAATAATTCCCTTCATTTACTAGCATATGATTGAGTCCAAGATATTCACGCCCTGCAACATCGGGCCGGTAACCCTGCGCAACAGGGTAATACGTTCCGCCGCATTCGAAAACATGGCCTACGGCAACCGTCCTTCGAAGGACCTCTTCGACTACCATGTGGCAGTATCACGGGGAGGTGTCGGAATGACAACAATCGCATATGCCTCCGTGTCCCGTTCCGGCCTGTCCTTCGGTGCCCAATTGTGGATGAGGGAGGAAATAGTGCCGGAACTCCGGAAACTGACCGATGCGATACATGCCGAAGGGGCAAAGGCCTCCATACAGCTCGGACACTGCGGCAACATGACTCACCGCTCGACCTGCGGGTGCACCCCGGTAGGAGCATCAAGCGGGTTCAACCTGTATTCACCAACCTTTGTCAGAGGGCTGCGCAAGGATGAAATCACTGAAATTGCTGATGATTTCGGCAAGGCCGTAAACCTCGCAAGGAAAGCAGGTTTTGACTGCGTGGAAATCCATGCCGGACACGGATACCTTATCAGCCAGTTCCTGTCGCCCTACACCAACAGGCGCAAGGACGAATTCGGAGGAAGCCTCGAAAACCGCATGCGTTTCATGAAAATGGTGATGGCCAGAGTCATGGAAGCTGCCAGAGACGACATGGGCGTGATTGTAAAAATCAACATGCACGACGGTTTCAAAAAGGGAATGCAGACTGATGAATGCATCGAAGTGGCAAGGGAACTGGAAAGAATCGGAGTCCATGCGCTCGTGCTCTCCGCAGGATTCGTGAGCAGGGCCCCTATGGAAGTAATGCGTGGAGCGATGCCGATCAAGACTCTCGCCCACTATATGGACATGAAGAAATTCTGGTGGCTGAAGGCCGGACTGCACATCGGAGGAAGGCTGATGATTCCGACAGTCCCCTACACCGAAGGATATTTCCTCGAAGAGGCGAAAAAATTCCGCGCAGCCCTTAAGATGCCTCTGATTTATGTCGGAGGACTCGTGTCACGCAAGAAGATGGAAGAGGTGCTCGACGCCGGGTTCACCGGTCTTCAGGTCGCAAGGGCCCTCGTCAGGGACACCGACTTCGTCAACAAGCTCAGGACCGGAGAGATCGAGTGCAGCCAGTGCGGACATTCCAACTACTGCATAGGCAGGATGTACACTCTGGAAATGAAATGCCACAGCTGCGTGAACAACTTGCCCGCAAATCTGGAAAAAGAGGTTGAAAAGGCCGAAAAGAGATGGAAGGACTACAACGCAAAAGCATAATAATCACAGGTGCCAGCGGCGGTATGGGAAGTGCCGCAACAATGGAAATGGCACGCCGCGGATACAGGATAATAATGGCATGCCGCAATCTCGAAAAAGCGGAGGCCGTGCGCAGGCGCATCCTGTCCGAAGTCCCTGGAGCTCTTCTTCAAATTGAAGAGCTCCACCTGGACTCCCTCTCTTCCGTCACCGGTTTTGCCGGCAGGATGAAAAACGAGGCTCCAATTGACGGGCTGTTCAACAATGCAGGAGTGCTTCCAAGAAGGTATTCTGAAACCGAAGACGGATATGAATTGACTGTCGGAACCAACTACATTGGACCATGGCTGCTGTCGAACCTCATCATTCCTCTCCTCGGGGAAAACGGCTCCATCGTGAACATGATTTCAATATCGGCCAAGACTGCCGCTTTAGGAAGAGATTTCTTTAGTCGCGGAGAGAAAGATTTCCACCAGCTGCGCACCTATGCCGAAACCAAACTTGCTCTTATCTTTTTCTCTGTGGCGCTTGCGCAGAAGAAAGGCGTCCGGGTCAACATGGCTGACCCGGGAATCGTAAACACCGACATGATACGCCTTGGTAGATGGTTCGACCCTCTTACAGACATATTCTTCCGCCCCTTCTGCAACAGTCCGTCACGCGGAGCCAGACCGGCGATAAATGCCCTGTGCTCAAACGGAAACATGAAAATCTTCTCGGGAAACAGGCAAAGTGACATTCCGGAATCCGTCTTGTCCCGCAAGGACGACATTGACTGGCTCTGGAACGAGACAGCCTCAAGACTGGAACAATACCTGCGGTAATCCCTGCCAAAGCATTCAAAAAGAATATTTTGAAAAATCCTCGACGGAATATACCTTTGCAGGTTGAAAAACAAACGAAACCAACAACTTATGATAAAATCAATGACGGGCTACGGCAAGGCTGAAGCCGTCCTCGCAAACGGTTCACTGACCATAGAGATCCGTACTCTCAACGGCAAGAATGCAGACATCAGCCTAAGGACATCACTGCTGCCCAAAGACAAAGAACTCGACATCAGATCAAAAATATCGTCTTCGCTCACAAGAGGAACAATAGACGTGTTCATCACCTGGACGGCAAAAGAAGACGAAAGCGGCAAGCAACTTAATCTTAACGTTGCCAGAAGCTACATTGAACAGACGGGAATACTGGCAAAGGAAATGGGAATACAATACAGTCCTGCCAACTATGCATTGCTTCTGAATGCCATACTGCGCATGCCTGACATAGTGGATTCCCGCAAGACAGACATAATCGGCGAGGATGAATGGCCTCTGGTGGACGAAGCGTTCGACCGTTGTCTTGAAGAAGTCAACAAGTACAGGGCCAACGAAGGGAAGGCGCTCTATGACGATGTCTGCTCACGGGTCACCAAAATTCTGGCCCTGTATGACAAGGTTGAGAGCCATGAAGCCGAAAGACTCGATAACATCCGCAACAAAATCATCAAGGCGGCCGAAGACCTGAACATCAAGATGGACAAGGAGAGATTTGAGCAGGAAATGATTTTCCATCTTGAGAGACTTGACATCAACGAAGAGAAAGTCCGTCTGCGCCAGCACTGCAAGTATTTCCTTGATACCATAAATTCAGAAGAATTCCCCGGCAAGAAACTTGGCTTCATTATCCAGGAAATGGGCAGGGAAATCAACACAACAGGTTCAAAGGCCAACCATGCGGAAATACAAAAGCTCGTCGTTCAGATGAAAGACGAGCTTGAGAAGATTCGCGAACAGTCAATGAATATACTGTAGCGCGTCACTTGACATCCTGCTGAACTTTCTGTACGGGCGACGCTGCCGAAGAAGCCGTCGCCTTGTTTTCAGCCGGCTGGGCAACTTTCCTGTCATATTCCTGCTCTGTAATCATCTGGCAGGACCCGTTGATCTGTGCCCCTATTTCAACCTGGAGCTTACGCACATGAAGATTGCCGTTGACCACGGAAGTGTTCTTGATGCTCACTGTATCCTTGACATAGATTTCTCCCTTGACCTTTCCCCAAAGATCAAGATTGGCGCACATCAGGGCACCCGAGATATTTGCAGTTTCCCCGACGACAATCCTGCCGCCTGAATACACCTTTCCGTCGATGTTCCCGTCAATTCTGATGTCGGAAGATGATGAAAGATCTCCCTTTATGGAAGCCCCGTTGGCAATCCTGGTTATGTCGTTCACATTCACGACAGGTTCTGTTGTCTTCTGCATGGCTCTGCTGATTTTCATTATACGATTCCTTTTCCGTGACAATTCTTGTACTTCTTGCCGCTTCCGCAGGGGCATGGATCATTGCGGCCGATATGGTTGTCGGCCTTGACCGGACCTTTGGGGCGCTGCTCGCCGTTGGTGGTCAAGTCGGAACGTCTCGCCTGCATGCTGTTCATGTCAGGTCCCTGCCTCAGAGGCCTTCTGGAAGCCTCAGCAGCCCTGTCCCTCAATGGCAGGAAGGCCTTGAACAGGAATGACAGCACATCCTTGTTAAGGGTCTCAAGCATCTGGGCAAACAGGTTGTAGCTTTCAAGCTTGTACACAACAATAGGGTCCTTCTGTTCATAAGAAGCATTCTGCACGCTCTGCTTGAGGTCATCCATGTCGCGCAGATGCTGCTTCCAGTGCTCGTCAATCTGATAGAGTATTATATTCTTGGAGAGTGTCTTTGCAATCTCCCGTCCTTCTGAATTGTATGCCTTCTCGAGATTAACCGAAAGTGTCATCTGCTTCCTGCCGTCAGAAATAGGTATAGCAATATTCTGGTACATTGATCCCTGCTTCTCGTACACTTCCTTGATGATGGGGTTGAGTTTCTCCACGAGGGCATCCATGCGGCGCTTGTATGTGGACTGCATGGTACCGCATATTTTCTCTTCGAGCTCTTCGCGCTTCGCACGCTTGAAGAATTCCTCGTCGAATTCCGCATCGATCGAAAGTTCGGCAATCATGGTCATGCGGAAATCCTCATACGAAAGACTGCGATACTTGTCGACGAACAGGGAAGTCGTGTCAATCATCATGTTCTGGAGGTCAATCTCAATCTTGTCACCGTTGATCGCATTGCGGCGGCGGGAATATATTGCCTCCCTCTGATAGTTCATCACGTCGTCATACTCAAGCAGGCGCTTTCGTATACCGAAGTTGTTCTCCTCCACCCTGCGCTGAGCGTTTTCGACAGCCTTCGACAGCATGCTGGACTGCAGGGCCTCGTCATCAGGCATATTCAGGTTGTCCACCATCTTGGCTATGCGCTCCGCACCGAACAGGCGAAGAAGCTTGTCCTCGAACGACACATAGAAAGTGGAGGAACCGGGATCCCCCTGACGGCCGGCACGTCCGCGCAGCTGGCGGTCAACACGGCGGGAATCATGGCGCTCAGTTCCTATGATGGCCAGTCCCCCGGCGGCCTTGACCTCGGGAGAGAGCTTGATGTCGGTGCCTCGTCCGGCCATGTTGGTTGCTATGGTTACAGTAGATGTCTGACCGGCCTGCGCAACGATTTCAGCTTCCCTCGCATGCTCCTTCGCATTCAGCACATTGTGCTTTATGCCCCTCATGCGCAGCATTCGGCTCAACAGTTCGGATGTTTCGACATCTGTTGTACCCACCAGGACAGGACGTCCCTGTCCAGTCAACTGCACTATTCTGTCTATGACAGCGGCGTATTTTGCCTTCTTGGTCTTGTAGATCAAATCATCCTGGTCATCCCTTATCACCGGCTTGTTTGTGGGGATCACCATCACATCCAACTTGTAAATGCTCCAGAATTCTCCGGCTTCAGTCTCAGCTGTACCGGTCATTCCGGCCAGCTTGTGATACATCCTGAAGTAATTCTGCAGGGTTATGGTGGCAAAAGTCTGGGTAGCACCCTCAACCTTCACGTTTTCCTTCGCCTCCACCGCCTGGTGCAGGCCGTCGCTCCATCGCCGGCCTTCCATAATACGTCCGGTGGATTCGTCGACAATCTTGACCTTGCCGTCCATTATCACATAGTCGACGTCCTTCTCGAACATCGTGTATGCCTTGAGCAATTGGCTGACGGTATGCACTCTCTCGCTCTTGGTCGAGAACTCGGTCATGAGTTCATCCTTTTTCTGCTGCTTTTCGACAGGAGAAAGTTCCGAATGCTCAATCTCCGCCGTCTGGGCACCAACGTCAGGCAGGACGAAGAAATTGTCGTTGCCGACAGCCTGGGCAAGCACGTCATGACCCTTGTCGGTCATGTCCACGGAATGAAGATGTTCGTTGATCACGAAATACAGAGGATCCGTAACCACAGGCATCTCCCTCTCATTGTCCTGCATATAGAAGTTTTCTGCCTTCTGCAGCAGCTGCTTCATGCCCGGTTCGGAAAGGAACTTTATGAGCGGGGAGTATTTCGGAAGCCCCTTGTGCGCACGGAGGAGCAGTTTCCCACCTTCAGCCTCATCGCCTTCAGCAATCTTCTTCTTGGCATCGTTGAGCGTCTGGTTCACAAGGGCCCTCTGCGCCTGGTAAAGCTTCTCGACATAGGGACGGAACTCCATATACTGGGCCTCGTCAGCCTCATTCCGCTGAATCGGACCGGAGATGATCAAAGGAGTCCGCGCATCGTCAATGAGGACCGAGTCAACCTCATCGACAATCGCATAGTGATGCTTGCGCTGCACAAGATCATCCTGGTTGACGGCCATGTTGTCCCTCAGATAGTCGAAACCGAACTCATTGTTGGTTCCGAAGGTGATGTCGCACTCGTATGCCTTGCGGCGCGCTGCGGAATTGGGCTGATGCTTGTCTATGCAGTCCACTGACAAGCCATGGAACATGTAGAGGGGTCCCATCCACTCGGAGTCACGCTTGGAGAGGTAGTCGTTGACTGTGACCATATGCACTCCCTTGCCGGCCAGCGCGTTGAGGAACACCGGGAGAGTTGCCACAAGGGTCTTTCCCTCTCCGGTTGCCATTTCGGCTATCTTTCCCTGATGAAGGGCAATTCCTCCGACCAGCTGGACATCATAGTGAACCATATCCCAATGAATCTCGTTGCCGCCGGCCATCCAGTGGTTATAATATACCGCCTTGTCTCCGTCAATCTTCACGAAATCGTGGTTGACTGAAAGGGCCCGGTCGAAATCTGTCGCATCCACGACAGTCGTCTCGTTTTCCTTGAAACGCCTTGCGGTAGACTTGACAATGGCAAAAGCCTCCGGAAGTATCTCATTGAGAGTCTTCTCTATGGCTTCGTCCTCGTCCTTGACCAGTTTGTCGGATTCTCCGGCCAGCTTGACCTTTTCAGAAACCGGAATATCTTTGTCGAGTTCAGTGCGAATCTCTTCAATTCTCTGTTCAAAGGGAGCCTCGACATCTTTCAGGCGCTGCCGCAGTGCAGCGGAACGGGCTCTGAGTTCATCCGCAGAAAGGGAGTCGATCTCCGGATATACGGCAAGAATCTTGTCCAGAATCGGTTTTACCGCCTTGTAGTCGCGTTCCGCCTTGGATCCGAAAATCTTGCCTATTACTGATGCTAATGACATATCATTCTAATTTTAAGCAAATTTCACAAATATAACCATATTTGTTTTTCCGTCAAAATATGATTGTTGCATGTCAAAATCATTGTCGGCAAACCAATTTTTATTATATTTGCAATCCACATGCAGGATTAGCACATCGGTAGTGCATTGGCTTCCCAAGCCAAGGAGGAGGGTTCGACTCCCTTATCCTGCTCCAAAAATCCAAAAACAGCCCGCACGGCATAAGCTTGGCGGGCTGTTTCATATGTCCGGACGCGGCCTATTCCTTTATTCTCAGCTTCAGACCCGAGAATATTGTATCCGGTCTCAGTTCCATGACGGCAGATTCCTCTCCAGCCATGCAGAAGCCGCACCTGTCGCATATTCCTAGCGACTCCCCTGCGCACTGCGGGCTGCGCGTACCGTCGGCATATATGAAATTGGTCATCCAGCAGCAGCGCCTGAAGCGGTTGTCCCTCATCTTCAACAATCCGCTGCGTGAATTCATGATCGGATATCCGCGCTTCCTGTAATCAAGAATGATGTCGATTATCTCCCTCTTCTTGTCCTGGCTGACAGCAAGATGCTCCGTACCCGGGAACGGCGTATGGAAATTCAGGGAAATTGAGCGGAAATGCGGGTTCGAAGCGACATATTCAATGGTCTGCGCAACACCGTCGCAATTGAGCACATTGATGGCCATGTTCGCGCTTAGGTTCCTGCATCCGCAATCCGCGACATTTTTCTCCAGCCTGGCAAAAGTTCCCTTCCCGCGGATTTTCTCGTGCGTCTCGCCGACCCCGTCCAGCGACACCCATATGCTGTCGGCGACGGTGCCGTCAAAAGGCATCTGTGCATTGGTGGTTATTGTGCACGAGTAGAATCCCATCTCGCGTGCCATGCGGCAGAGATCATTCACATCCTTCTCCCCGTCATGCCAGAGGAAAGGCTCCCCTCCCTCAAAATCCACAAAACGTGACCCCTCGGACAGGCAGAACTGAAGTTCCTCGCGTATCTGCTGCACACTCTTGTCGACCGGTTCCACGTGATTGTACACGCTGCAGTGCCTGCATCTGAGGTTACACCTGTCAGAAATGAAAAGAACGCTCTGAAGCGGCTTCCTCCGGCCAAGGACGGCCGCTCTGAACCACCACCAGGGCAAATAAAGAAGTTGTTGCGGTTTGTTCATAATCAGTTGAAAAATATGAGTGACAGCAGTTTTGCAATTATGATTATCAGGCAGAACGAGCCTGTGACATTGCGGGAAGTGAGCCAGCGCATCATGAACCAGTCGATGCCCATTGCCTTGTAGCGCTCCCATCCTTTCATGACCCCGAGAATGATCGGAGGCATGTCGGGAACTCCCGTCTTGCCCTTCGCGAAATCCCTCAATGACCCGCAAAGCCAGAGACTGCGGGGAAGGACAAACAGCACCGCCACGAATGCCGGTTCCAGACGGTTCAGGACAGCTCCTGCAACTATGATAATGTAAGGCAGCAGATTGATTGCCCATACTGCAGCCAGCCTCAGCCTGTCATTTCCGAGGAGTCTCGCCAGTGTCATCTTGTTGGACTCGGTATCCCCTGCAATGTCAATGAAACTGTGCGTATAAAGTATATTCATCACCAGCAGGCCCACGGCTGCGGACACCCAGACCACTTCAGAAGAGACATACCCGGCAACGGCATAATGACAACCCAGCATCAGCAGCGGACCGAAAATTATCCCGATCACAGGCTCTCCCAGGCCTCTGTATCCCAGTTTCAGAGGAGGAGCCGAATAGAAGATGCCGAGAAGTCCGGCCGTGGCAGCGATGGCGACAATCCACCAGCAGCCCTGAGGCCCGCAAAACCCGTTCTGGTGAAGACGGAACAAGAAAATGCCTAGACCGCAGGCTCCTGCCGCCCCAAGAAGGCACAAAATGGCCCTGAGCAGCGACGCAGGGGTCTCGCTTCCGTCGGTAAGATACGGGTACTTCACCATCATGGCCCTGAAACCTCGCCGCTCAACCCGGTCCCTGTCTCCCAGCATGTCAACCCGATAGTCAAAATAGTCATCTGCAAGGTTCATCGCCAGATGAGCGGCTCCAGTCCCGACCACGGCGAGCAATGCCATCAATATGTCAAACCCCGGGGAGCCTGCAGCAAGAACAACTGCAAGCACTGCCGGCATCACACTCTGCACCAGCGACACCGACCTCGCATTTTTTAGCCACTTCCGAACAAAATTCATGAGGCAAATATAACATCAATAGATGAAGTTCGCTGACATTTTTGAATCCAATCGGGCAAATCGTTTTCAAAATAAAAATATTTTTTCCAAATCTTTGCATAATTAAATAAAATAAACTACCTTCGTTACGAAGTTTTTCATAGTTTAAGTTTAGGTTAAGTAACGGACTCTTCGCCGTGAGGCGAAGAGTCCGTGAAATTTTTAGGCAAACTAAATTTTACTGGAGCCTTTTTGTGTTTTGAATCCCGATTGCGGAAGAAGCTTCTTACCTTCGCAAAAAAAACATGAAAACCTTCGCTCACACTTTGACATGGCTGGCCGCAGTGCTCCCGGTCGTTGTCTCATGCCAAGGCCTGTTTCAGGAAAGGAACGGCATCTTGCGCATCAGCTTCACTCAAGAAAACACCGTCTTGACCAGATCCGCAGAAGACATTCCTGACACGGATGATTTCCTTCTCACAATAAAGGATTCCCGGGGCGGCACCGTATATGAAGGGCGCTTCGGAGACTCCCCCGAGGAGCTGACAGTCTCTCCGGGAACCTACACCATATCCGCCGCATCGGATTATTTCGACACGCCCGAATTTGACAAGCCGATATTCGGAGATGAACAGGCCGTCGTGGTCCCTGCAGGAGAAGCCGTGACCGTACAGCTGCGCTGCACCCAGACAAACTGCGGACTCAGGCTTACGGCAGAAGAATCGTTCAGACAGCTTTTCCCCGACTCGCATCTTCTGATGGAAGGGCCGGGAGGCAGTCTCAAACAAGATCTCGACGAAACGAGAACTGCATTTTTCCGTCCGGGCACCATATCGGTATCAGTGTCCGGCGGAGAAATTACCCAGCTGCTTTTCTCGAGGACGCTCGGAGAGCAGCAGATACTCAGCATGAACATCTCCGCTTCGGTGGACTCTGAATCAGGGAGCATCAGCCTGCTGGTCGACACCACGCGCATACGCTTTTCCGAAAACTACATCTATGGCGGAGGTGATGCCGGCGAGATCGAGAATGCCCTGTCAGTAATGGAGGCAAGGGAAAGAAGCGGTAAAGAAGACGTGTGGGTGCAGGGATATATCGTGGGAGTGGCCACCGGAACAGGAAAAATCTCATTTGATCCTCCTTTCGACAAGGAGACCAACATTGTCCTGGGACTGCGTTCGTCAACTGACGACATCAACTACTGCCTCTCCGTCGAACTCAGGTCCGGCAAAATGAGGGAAGCGCTGAATCTGGCATCAAATCCGGAGCTTCTGGGCCGCAAGGTATACATAAAAGGAGACCTGGTATCCGCCTATTACGGAATACCGGGTCTCAAGGGAGCAAGCGAATATCAGTTCAGATAGACTATATGCGCTTGAGTATGGCTTCTGTCTGCGCCTCGTAGCCAGGCTTGCGGAGCAGTGCGAACATGTTCTTCTTGTAGGCCTCCACGCCAGGCTGGTTGAAAGGATTGATTCCAAGCACATAGGCGCTGATTCCGCAAGCGAATTCGAAGAAATAGAACAATGCGCCGAGATTCTCCTCGTTTATGCGCTCGATCCCGACTTCCATCTGGGGAACTCCGCCGTCGATGTGGGCAAGCTTGGTTCCGAGCTGCGCCATGGCATTGCAATGCTCTACCCTCTGTCCTGCAAGATAGTTGAGCTGGTCAAGATTCTGCTCGTCTGAACCAATGACAACCTCCCTGTTGGACTTTGCGACCGTGACAGTGGTCTCAAACATGACCCTGTCTCCTTCCTGAATGAACTGGCCCATTGAGTGCAGGTCCGTCGTGCATACTATTGACGCAGGGAATATGCCCTTGAGGTCCTTTCCTTCTGACTCTCCATAAAGCTGCTTCCACCATTCTCCGAGATACTGGAGCTTGGGATTGAACGTCACGAGAATCTCGACTTTCTTGCCGAGTTCCGTGTAGAGCAGGTTGCGCATAGCGGCATACTTGACGGCGGCGTTGTCAGCCGACTTTACAAGAAGCTCCTCACGTTCAGCTGCAGCACCCTTCAGCATCGCGCGGATATCAAATCCGGCAACCACTATGGGAAGTATTCCCACAGGCGTAAGGACGGAATAACGTCCTCCGACATTGTCAGGAACCACGAAAGTCTTGTAACCTTCCTGAGTTGCAAGAGTCTTCAGCGCCCCCTTGACGGCATCTGTTATCGCTACGATGCGGGAAGCTGCCTCCGCCTTTCCGTAGGTTTTCTCGATATACTCCTTGACCACGCGGAAAGCAACCGCCGGCTCAGTGGTAGTGCCGGACTTGGATATAACGATGCAGGCAACATTCGAACGGCCTGCAAGATCCATGAGTTCAGCCAGATACTCTTCGGAAAGATTGTTGCCAGCAAAAACTATTCTGGGAGACTTTTCGGACTGTATGAAACTGTGGGAAAGCGCTTCGATCGCGCAGCGCGCCCCGAGGTAAGAGCCGCCGATACCTATGACGATGACAAGGTTGACCTTCTTTCCGGCCCACTCGTCACGGATAGCCTCACAATCCTTGATGAGAGACTCGGGGATGTCGACGGGAAGAGTCTTCCATCCGAGAAAATCGTTTCCGGCCCCGTTTTCGTCACGGAGGGTATCATAGGCCGCAAGAGCCTTTTCCACATACTTCTGATAATCTGCGGCCTTGACAAATGAGTCGCAGCCTTCAATGTTGACCTTAATCATATCAAGTTTAATTTTGGATTTTCCACATCCTACAAATTTACCGCATATTCCACAAAAACTCAAACAACTTGAAGTAAATTTGCATCATGTTCGCCCTTGTCGACTGCAACAATTTCTTCGTCTCTTGCGAGAGGGTTTTCCAGCCCCAGCTCGAAGGCCGCGCCGTCGTGGTATTGTCCAACAATGACGGCTGCGTGGTCGCGAGGTCCAATGAGGCGAAGGCCCTCGGGATCAAGATGGGCACACCCTTCTTCAAGATAAGGGACCTGGCCGACAGCGGGCAGGTCATCGTGCGCTCATCGAACTACAAGCTCTACGGAGACATGTCGGCAAGGGTGATGCAGCTGCTGCGCAAGACCGTCCCGGAAGTCGAAGTCTACTCGATAGACGAAGCCTTCCTGCTGCTCGGAGAGATGAAGAAAGAGCAATATATGCCCCTCTGTTCAGAGACTGTGGAGAAAATTCGCAGATGGACCGGAATTCCCGTGAGCATAGGAGTTGCCGCGACCCGGACGCTGGCCAAAATGGCAAGCCATTTCGCAAAGCGCTACCCGGCCTACAACGGAGTATGTGCAATGGACAATGAACAAAAAAGACTGAAGGCCCTTGCCCTCACTCCCGTAGGGGACGTGTGGGGTGTAGGGTGGCGCGGTGCCCCGAAACTTGAGGCTGCCGGCATCAAGTCAGCCGCCGATCTCGCCGCCAGGCCTGAAGAATGGATATACCGGCACATGGGCACAGGAGGGGTGCGCACATGGCGGGAATTGCACGGCATCCCTTCAGTCAGCCGTGAACTCGAGGAACGCAAGCAGTCCATCTGCACATCACGTTCCTTTGCCGAAATGGTCACGGACAAGGACGAACTGGCTTCCAGAGTATCGGACTTTGCGGCGGCATGCGCAAAAAAACTCCGCAAGGAGAATTCAACGGCCGGAAAGGTGGCGGTTTTCCTCGGGACCAACAGGTTCCGCGAAGACCTTCCTCAGTACAATCCTGCCGGGGAAACATTGCTGGAACCGCCAGGCAGCAGCACCCAGGAAATAGTCAAGGCAGCACTGGAAGTGCTGGACAGGATCTACAGCCCCGGATTCAGCTACAAGAGAGCAGGAGTCATAGTCGGTGACACCGGATCATCGCAACTCGAGCAGACTTTGCTTTTCGAGCAGGAACAAGAACGCGCCTACAGGGAAAAGTCGTCGGCACTGTCAGGTCTGATGGACAAAATCAACTCAAACGGAGACAATCTTCTGCGCCTGGGAATACAGAGACCGGGTCATTACTCGGACGGAATACGCCGTGAACACTGTTCAAAGAAATTTTCCACCGACTGGGACGAACTTGTCGAGATCAATTAGCGCATCCGCTTTATGATATAGGTCACCACTCCCCACACGGAGAAATTAGATTCATCACCCACATGAATGGGCTTGTACTTGCTGTTCCCCGGCAGCAGCCAAAGTCCGTCCCTGCGCCTCGAGATGTACTTAAGGCAGAATTCACCGTCGATGAAGCAGACGGCCATATCGCCCTCCGAAGGGACCAGCGACTTGTCGATCACCAGGACATCTCCCTCGTGCACATCCGCGTCGGCCATGGAA
>CABUIX010000032.1 GCA_902491795.1 uncultured Bacteroidales bacterium
TGTGGCGGCAAGAGTTTTTCCCGTTCCCGGCGGGCCGTAGAACAAGGCCCTGTAGCCGGGCTTGAGAAAACGCTTCAGTCCCCACTCCTCCATGATAGTGTGCTGGTGCTCAATCCAGCCGCTGATTTCATCAAGGGCATCCAACGTATTGCAATCAAGTATCATGTCCTCCCATTCCAATTCCGAAGTAATGAGCCTGGCCGGAAAAGAGGCATTGTAGTCAGGCTTGTATTCCCGGTCAAGCAGCACATGGCTCAGGAACTCTTCTGAAGGGCGCAGCTGTCCGCTCAGGAACGGCTCACCCTCACCGGCACCTTCCAGACGCAGGATGTTCTTCGCATAGAACCAGTAATCCTTCCGGAACATCCTGATGACAGCCTTCTTCTTCTCTATATCCTCTCCGGCCACAATAAATGCGGCAGTCTCTCCTGTAGGGAGGAAGCCACCATGAGACAACCCTTTCCAGCCGCCGAACTCGGTATACTGGCGGTCGAAATTCTTGTTCTGCACAAAGAATATGTCAAGAGCCTGCGGACAGATATGCGGCATCAGAGCCAGCATGACGATCACCCGCTCACTGAAAGTGATGCCCTGCCGTCCCGTGACCTCTTCCAGCCAGCCGTCATCAGGGGGAATGACTTCCTCAACGGAAGAGTATTCGCACTCCTGCAGAAAATACAGCTGCAGAGATGTGGCCAGAACCCGGTTGAACCATTCGATATGCGCAGTCAGCATAGGCTTGCATGTTTACCGACAACAATAACTGTTCGCTTTTTCACCCATCACATCAGCCTCGTGTTCGAGGTCAGGATTGTCGTTCACAGGCACTCCGTCTATTTCAGTGGTAGGCTCCACACGGCCTTCCATCTGCTGGACGACATGCCATGCCTCATGAGGCAGATCCCGCTCCTGCCCGGGAGCCAAATGTATGTCAGTACCCCGCGCATAGGCCCGAGCCTGCACGGTCGCCGGCCTGTCGGAGTTGTAATGCACACGCACTTTGTCCATCGATAAGCCGGAAAGTTTTTCTATCCCGGCCTTCAGGTTGTCCGGCATCCTCGTCTCGTTCTTCTGCAGAGGCTGTTCAAATTGGCCCTGCAACGTCTCGTCCTCATCGTCACCGAGCCGCTGCACAGGTGCCGCAAAGTCCAATGTTCTTTCACCGCCACGTTTTTGCTGAATGGTGCGAGGCACCTTGTTCAGGTATGTCTTTTCCGCTTCCATATCGTTATATGTTCAGTTGTTGTCAGCATCAAATTCTTCCTTGTCCCGCCAGATGACATTGATCCTCTTCTTAAGCCACGGCAGCCGTATCGTGCGGTATGACCACGGCAGGGAGTCCAGCAGGATGTCATAAGAGCGTTCCTCAACATACAGCACCCATTTGCTCTCGCGCTGCTCCAATTTTCCTGGCCGTTCGATGAAACTGCGCTGGAAACCTTTGACCGAAGTGCCTTTCATCTTGTCCCAGTTGGCCTTCACTCCGGAAAGCATGGACTCCGCGGTCCTGATTTCATTGTCTGTCAGTTCCAATGTCCTGGGCAGCGGCACATGGAAAGGGCATCCGGCAAGAATACGGTTCAGCGCAAGTTCCTGTTCCCTATATTCTCTTTTCTCGTCTGTAACCAGCCGCTGCAGGATGAATATCGCCCTTATCCTGGAGGCAGTATCCCTAAAGTCCTTCTTTCCGCCGGCATTCACCTCCAGCAGGCCCAGCATGTCAAACAGGCGGGTGAACCATACGGCCAGCAAGCAAAGCCCGGCATTCGGGACCTCGATGTATTCCGGTTGGACGGCATTCTCCATAATCCGTTCTGTATCCTCCATATCCAGTTCCCTTTCAACTTCTTTGGCAATGGTATCCAATACAGAATTTCTATCTTCGCTATAAGGAATTTCTTCCTGTATTTCAGTCAATTCGGCTCGTTTTTGAGCAGGTATGGAACTCTTTTCTTGGCCCTTAACTTCTGACACAACATTCCCTGTTTCCTCAATGTTTTCCCGTTCAGTATTCCTGCCTGCCGATATGTGAGGCTCCAATGCTGAAATATAGTCCCGGACAACAGCCTGCGGTTCTATATAATACGCATTATCCGAAGTATGGGAAGCAAGGAAAATTATCAGTGCTTCCGCAGATGCGGAATCGGTGATATTGTATTTTCCCGATACGGCTGTGATTGTCTGCCGCAGAGTCTCACCCAAGGTCATGGAGATGCCCGAAATCATTTCCAATAATGTGTCCCTGTCAAGCCACAATGCCCACTTCGTCGGAATGACAGCCTTGGTAGCGGAAGTTCCCGAAAATGAATCATTGGAAACAGTTCCAGATGAGTAGAGGATAAGCCTCCAGAGCAGTTCCGGCTGCCAGCGGGCATAGTGTCGAAGCAGTTGCGATTTTGCAGTATCGCTGACAGACGGAGACATCAGCCATTCCGACATCCTGTCAAGAGTCTCCTGCATCTGTCCATCTGCCGGAGAAGCTGGCGGCATACCTTCTGTTTCTGCTGATGGTGATTCGGCAGATTCCCATTCCTGATGTTCCGAAGCTGTGTATTCCTTGATGCCGGTAATGGCAATATGCAGGGTGTCCATGAACATCCGGACAATACTTTCAGTATTAATGGAATCCGTATTGCGCTCCTCCGCAAGCATCATCAGGATGGTCTTTGCAATGGCCTTGTCACGCTCTGTTCCGCTGGTGCCTTTGAATATGACATCACCTGCATCGATATGCTGCAAAGCCATGACAATCCTCTCTGTCACTGAAGACAATCTGCTGTCGGAAATGATGCTATCCCGTACAAGTTCTGTGGTCTTGTCCGCCCTCGCAGATACGAAACGGCGGAGTAATTCCCGCTTCTGTGATACAGGGAAAGCATCGTCTCGAAGCCATTCTGCAATTTCGGCAGGATTATCAAGAAAGCGTTCAAATGGAGACCGGCTATCATGAAGCCGGATATATTTCCTGATTCCGGACAACAGGGACAGAAGCGAGCCATTTTCAGCATCAGTATGGCCGTTGCCGACTGTGTCGGCAAACAGGCGGACAATATCCTCCATGTCGTTATCATCAGCAGTCGGCAGCATGGCTTTCCCTTTCGATGCCAGTGATACGAGCAATGACAGCCATATCTCCTTTGCCGGACGAGAAACGACACCTGCCAAGGCCGCCATCTTGTCGGTAATCAGATTGACGGCCATGGAAATGTGATGTGCTGTACCATCGTATCCGTATGTAGAGCCAATCATTTTTAATGCAATCTGTCTGAGTGGCACATTTCCAAGAATCTCTATTGCTTCCTCCAGTATCCGTTCAGAATGCAGGGCCGATACCAGTGTGCTTTCATTGCCATGCCATGTGTCAAACCATTGAAGCAGTAGCAGTCTTTTTCCGGAGTCAAGAATGCTTCTGTCAAGCAGCAACGCTTTAAGTGATGCGGGCGTTTCGGATGCTGCCGTTCCTTTGTCAGGATGCAGCGGACGATAGTACTGATCCGGAGTACTGTCCTCTGAAGATGCCGCTCCTCCGACTTCTTTGAACAGCCGTTCTGCAATGCGCATGAGCATTTCCCCGGCAGTATCCGATGCGGAGAGCGAGCCGTCGGCGATGCCTTCCAGAACCGTAAGATATACCACCTGTCCGAATCGGGAGCTATCTGTCTCCTTCAGCCAGGAGACATGGGCAGCGATATTGTCTGCCTGACCTGAAATGACGGATAAAACTTCATCCAGCTGCAAGGAAATCCGGCCAGCCAGCATGGACAATGACCTGTCATCCGACAGGGAGGCCAGCACAGAAATATGCCGCTTTTCCTGGCCTGCCCTCAGCCACCGTACCAGTTCGTTCGGTTTTTCCCTGACAAGGCGGCTTATGAAATGTATTTTAACGGCCGGAGGAATATTATTGTCCTCCAGCCATTGCCCGAAACTTTCCGTATGCTTTATAAACTGGTCTAATGCTACTGAACTTATATTCTCCGCTTTAGCCTGGTTATAAGCTATTTTATCTCGCTCCATACGATCTGTGTTTGCTGCATTCGCTTTTATCAGCGAGAGCTGCATCAGCATATAGTACAGTTCCCAGGCATAGCTGTCACCGCCGGCAGGAGAGCCGTCCGGATTGAGAGGCTGGTTGCGGTAGATGATGCCGAGCACGGCGATATAATGTTCGGACCCGAACACAGCCATAAGGAACTGTACGGTCAGTTCAGCCTTGGAGAGATACGACGGATAGGTGCGGCCGTGTATGAAAGACAGCAGGCTGCGGTTCAGATGCAGGCGGAAATGCTGCTTGTCCCCGAACATCGGCACTCCGTCGAAAGGATAATACTCCAGCAGCCAGCCATAGAGCCTGTACCAGTATTCCGGAAGGTCAATCTCCGCATGGCTTTCCGTCTCCGCCTCCATAATGCCCCTGATCTGCGGATTCTCTATCAGCCCGGCCATGCCGTCAAGGATTCCCGATTCGCCTGTCTCATGTATGAACCTGATGACCGTTTGCGGAGAATGCTCCAATGTAACGGCTATATGGCGCCGCTTCTCATTTTCGCCAATGGCATCGGATGAAATCACGGCACGCATGATATCAATACCGAGCTCCGAACCTCCGATACGTATCAACAGCCGGACCGCTGCATACGGCCTGGACACGATCAGAGCCGCAATCCTTCCGGCAAAATCCTTGTTCCTGAATAATTCCAGTTCCTTGCCAGGGTCAAAGTCAGAGCCGCTCCACTCCGGCAGACAGAAACCATACTCAAGATAGTGCAGGAAGTTCTCAAAGCGCTTTTCCACCACCGCAGCAGGCGGAACGGTCTGATGACTGCCTGTCCCTTCAATGGGATTTCGCGCGGATGACTGCCTGCCGGCAACTTCCCGCACACGCGGAACGAAATTCCTCTCCAGCGCCTCACGCAGCCTTGCAGGGAACTCATCCATGAAATCGTCCTGCCGGATTGCACCGAGGTCAAGATCAAGGAGGTCCATCTCAACGAAAGAATCCTTGCCGTCATACTGACAGAAGAACTCATCCATCACATCCGTGACACAACGGCGGCAAAAACCGTCCCAGCCCGCATAGAGATCCCTTGCGAACTGCTCGTCAGTCATCCGGAAACTGAACGATATTCCGTCAATCACAGTCATCGGCTCATGGGTTTCCTTCCGATGTGCACGCGGCATCAATCACATCCGTCATATCCTTCTGAAGACCGGCACGCAGCTCATCCGGCAGACGTCCCGCCATGCATTCGCGCCACTTGCGGTAGCACTCCTCAAACCTCTGCATCCCGGACGCGTCCAGCCAGCAGGTCTCCATCGCCAGATGCGCGGGAATCACCGACCTCGCCAGCTGGGTGCAGGCGTCCCTGAAACGAGGCGAATGCGTACGCGCCGTCCATCCCGAGAACACCAGCAGCACAGTCAGCCGCTCCGCAGGCTCGAAGAGACTCTTTTCCACCACATAGGCCGCCTCGCACTGGCGATTGAGCCCGCGCAGATAGCGGCACAGGGCATTGGCCCATCCGCGCAGACGCTCCTTGTCGTCCGACCTCCCGAGATTCATCCTCAACCGCTCCTCCCGTCCGCGGAACGCCAGTATCCACTCGTTGCCGTCAGGCACCAGCTTGTAGTTGTCCAGCCGGATACCTTCCCTAAAAAGCGAGCCGCTGATCCAGTTCGAGTTGAATATCGGCAGATTGCGCCTCAGGTCCTCGTCCCGTCTCAGCCTTTCCTCCTCATTCACCGGGGGCTCATCCGGCTCGATGGCCTCCACCATTTCATCATCGAACAGAGAATCGTCTATCATTGCCGAATTCATCAGCTCGCGCATACGGTGCCCCTTGTCCCCCTCTCCCATCAATATCAGATTATGCCCCGGGAGGATATTGCCCACCGACACCTCCTCATCACAATTGAAGCCGAGCAGCAGCGAAAGATGCCTTTTCACGGCATACACGTTCTCCCCTCCGTATGTTCCGGTAATGTCCACTCCGCGCAGGCGGCAGCGGACCAGTCCGGGAAGCTCCCTCAGAAAAGCCATCCTGCGCCTGAGGCGGTCATCATCCGTCCGGTCGTAGTATTCGAACTCGCGCAGCCACAGAGGATTGCTGTCCGTTCCGTACAGGCTGTCGAGAAAGTCCAGGTATTTGCCCTTCAGGGCCGACACATTCCTCTCCCTGTCCCTGCGCTTGCGCATGTCCAGAATACCTTCCGGCAAGGCAGGTATACGGGAGGGCGAATCTTCCTCCCTTATCGACAGCAGCTTTTTCAGTCCTGCCAGATCACCCATGCCCCTTTCCATCAGCAAATCGAACAGGCGCAGGTAACTGCCGAAATTCTCGGCTTCGGCTATCCTGGCGACAGGCGTGCCGCTGACAAAATCCTTCCCGGATGTACGGTAGCACTCCGGCAGTTCTCCGGCCACCGGATAATGTCCATAGACATCCCTGCAGCGGGCCTTTCGGCGCATTTCCTTCGCCGGAGTGTCGCCATGCGCATCCTGCATGCCCTGTCCGCGCTCCTGCAGAAGGTGACGCATCCTCAGGGTGGAGCGCATGAAGTATCTGGCCTTAAGTTTCTCCTTGAACTCGTCCACATCGGCCTGCACCCGTTCCCCTCTGACCGTCACCACAATTCCGGACAGGCTGTCGGGTATCTCGAGCACATATCCGTCATTGAAGTCCGTCACCGCATTCCCTTCGGCGTCCTTGAACCAGCAGGTCTTGAAACCTCTGATGCCTTCCGTCCCGTTCAGCTTCCAGTACAGTTCCCTTTCGGTATTCTTCTGATGCGGCAGCACCGCACGCACATCCTTCACAGGACCGTCATACCACGAGCTCAGGTCCGCATTTCCCGATTCGCAGGCTTCCAGCTGCACCGAGCCTGAAAGATACTGCATCGCTGTCCAGTATATCTGCACCAGTACCTCCGTGGCATCGGCACCCGGTACTGTCTCCAGTTCGGCTTCCAATGTCAGTTTGCGCGGATGCCCGACCGCCACGTCGCCTATAGTCTCACACAGGTTGCGGTGGCGGTTCAGGAAACTGCGCACACGGCCGGTGACGCCGGCCTCGTCGGAAAAGAACGGCGACAGCCTGAGAATGAAATTGTACGAACAGTTGCCGGAGACTGCCGTCACTTCAACATTCTCGACCATCGGGAACCTCGCGAGCACAAGCCTGCGGTAGTCATCCGGCGTCACCGGAGCCGAGGGATAGACTTCGGATGCGGGAAAGAGCCCGTACCTGTCCACCGGCCATGTGCCGTCGGCGTCCGTAACGTAGTCCTCCATGCTGAATCCCAGCTTGTAGTCGGTCTCCGTAAGCGCATAGTTCACCGCATCCGCCACCGTCACGCCAGGATCATGCGGGTTGTAGTCAGTCCACACCCCTCCCGAGAGACGCTGCAGCTCTGCGAGCGTCCTGCGCTGCAGGACTGTATAGAGGTCGTCCCCGTCCGGTCGTGTTATGTATAACGGTCTGTCAGCCATTTCCTTCTGTTTTCAGCACCACAATCACATATCCAGCAGGGTCTCTATCCGGCAGCTGATGAACTCTGCCCCGCGCCTCGTCCTGCGACCGCGAATCCTCAGGTAAAGATGTCCGTCATACAGCTGCCAGCGCAGTTTTGTCATTCCGCCCCAACCCCACCAGTGCTTCCGCGCCGACCTGATCCGGCGCCGGCTTCCGTCCGCATGGGAAGCCACTGCCTCACACACGGAGTACCTCCCGCTGCGCGGATGATACCAGCCCGCGCAAATGCGGTACACGCGGCATCCGCGGCTGCTCCTGCCATTGTCGGCATACTCCACAGGCAGGTCGTGCCATTGCCCGTCGGCATTGACCTTGAACATTCCGTCGCTCCTGGAGGTCTCTTCGGGATCGCTCACAACGGCCTCCTGCCCGATGACGACGACAGGATCTCCCTTTCCGTTACGTATCTCCAGTTCTCCGCCGTCACCTGCTGCAATGCGCCACAATGGAGCGGCATCCGGAGACTCAAGCCCATGCCCATAAACCGCAGCCAGAGTCTTTCCTTCCCCGTACGGGCGGAGAACCAGACCGTCGTCCCCGGTCACTTTCAGCTCTCCGTCTTCACGGATGTTGTGCTGCGAATCTATCAGGGCCGCGAACTGCTCCTCGGTCGGGACGCTGCCCTTCCTGAAATACGACTTCAGGGTTTCCCGGTCCCTGCGCCCGTTGTCAATATCACTGTTCATTTCCATTGTCTGTATATCTCATCCTATCACAAAATCGTTTCCTATCCGGGTCTCCTCTATGCCGGAACGGCTGTCCACCAGTTCTGTCCGTATGCCTTTTACATACAGCACGCCGGACCTTGCCGCCGGACTGTACCACCTGTCCCCGCCTGATTCCGTTTCCTGCGCTCCGCTCACTTTGAGCAGAATGACATCGGTGATGCATTCATCATTGCCCACCCTCGAAAGAAGAGCTTCATGTGAATACCGCTGTCCGAGTTCCGGCAGCGTGCCGTCCGGAAGCCAGGAGCAGAAATATCTCGTCACCATCCGCCGGAGCCGGCGTCTCACCTCCCCCGTGTCCTGCACCCCTTCCCTGACAACGGCCCTGAAGGCGACCTCTATCGGCTGATAGACCGCATTGACGATCTCCGTCCGGACAAACGGGGAGGTCTTCTCCCTGATTCTGTTCCCGATTTCCGCAAGCTGCCACAAGGGAAGAAGCGGAAGACTGTGTTTCTCCGGCTTCGGGAACACCACCACCTCGACAGTGCCTTCATGCGACTCTGAAGGTATGCAGCACACTTTCTCCACATCCGGGAACTGTTCCAGAATCAGCGACTCATAGTCTCCCGGACATACTGCCCTGTTGCGGGTGGAAATGCGGATACGGCTGCGGATTCCCGCATCTGCAGGCTTCTCCGCCGCCCTGCCTCCATAGCCAGGCAGAGGCTGGGAGACGGACAGTATGCGGCTGTCCTCCACGGCAGGAGCGGCTATCGTACCGGCAGGCAGCGGGGTTCCGTCCCCGTTCCGGGCCGAAACCCTGAAACAGTTCAGCCATATCCCGTCCAACACCGAATCCGAAGGAGCCCCTCCGTCCGGAAAACTGAACATCAGCCATAACTTTCCGTCCGGTCCGGATGCCGTACATCTGACCTCGACAAATCCGCTGCGGGTCATTCCTTCGGTCTCATCACAAAGCATGTCCTCCTGCGCCAATCCCTCCCAGCCTGTCCCGTGTACATGGCGCGATACCGCCATCCGTCCGTGCCGGGATCCGGCAGCCGGTCCCTGTCCAGCCATGTCACCGGTCAAGACATGGCGGAGATTCAGGTACAGCCTCAGACGGCCGGTGTCTCCCATTCCGCTGAATCCGAACACCAGCGACTGCTCCAGCATCTGCGGAACGAAAAGAGGCATTGCACGCCCTCCGGTGCAGGCATCCCCGCATCCCGTGATCCCGGATACCGACAGCAGCCGCGAGCCGCTCCCGTCACCCGGCCTGAATGTCTCGTCACTCTCGTATCCGAACACGGCATCCGCAAGCAAAGGAACGGACGGCATTTCGGGAACATGCACCCTGTTCCTCTCCTTTTCCCCGGCATTGTGCATCATGGCAGCCGCATAGATCCTGTAGTAATAGTTCAAGCCGAATCCTGTTTCCGGCGAACACAGCGTGATCCGGTACAGCCCGTTGCGCGCGGACTTGCAGCCGGAGTCACGGCCAAGATCAATTTCAATCGAAGCCCTTTCGCTGAGACTGCCGCTGTCCGTTTCGCCGAAAAGAGGCTTGTCCGTGTCCCGGCATTTCCTCCAGCAGCCGTTGTCCTGCCATTCGCAGCATATCCTGAAACTGCCGTTTCCGATGGACTCCCGAGTTCCGAAATGGCGGTACGTCTCACCGAAGCCTTTCTCCGGCAATTTGTTCCATAATCCTTTCAGCCACACCCTTACGGTATTCTTCGCCGCCGTCTCCGGGTAGCCGAAAACGAGACGGCTACCGCGCTCCCCTGTCGGGCCGAAAGGGTAGAACGGCTGCCCGGGATCAATGTCGCCGAGGTCACCTTTCAGCACGAAACTGCGGATATCGTCCACCTTGGAGCGGATACGCACGCTGCTGATGCACAACCCTGCAGGCAGAGCATCAATATGCCTCCTGTCGGCAAATAGCAGTCTTGCCGCCGGAAATTCAGTATCCGCCCCATGCAGCCCGAAGGTGCACGCAACCGGTGCAGCATCCCCTTCTTCCAGGGTGAATGTGAACTCGAGGGAATGACGGGCATCATTGAATGCCAGTTCGCAGGGCATCTCTGTCCAGCCGTTCTCCCCGCTCAGCTGCAGGCGGAACGACGCCGTGTCGCCGCCAAACACACCCGACAGATCGGGAACGGCAGAACCACCTTTCATGGCCAAGGCCAGCCCTATGGTAACGCACCGCCTTCCCTCCGACAACACGAGGCCGCGAGAGACAATCATCCAGCCGTATTCCAACTCGGAGTAAGCCGCGTCCCCGCCGGGCAGCAGAGATGCCGTATGTATCCTGTCATCTTTCCGGAATACCGACCGCGCGGCGGACAGGACAGCCGGGACGACATATGCTTTCTCGTCAAGGGCGTAGAGCAGATCATCGCCGACAGCGGTCTTTCCTGCCTTGAACCCGGTGCCTTCCGGCAACGAGAATGTGCCGGACACTGCCGCCTTGTCCGGAGCTATCGTGATCAGCGTACTGTCCTGCACGGCTTCTGCCGGAGTGTCACGCAGTATCTCCCTGCGGTAAAAGGCAGCCATGCCGGACAGCCTGGCGTTGAAATCCGACACGATGCCGCAGTAGTTCCGCACCATTGTCAGCAGCAGCGCGAGCGAGGCATCCATGTCGCCGCCGGATTCTATGCGGCTGATGTATTCCTCTGCATTCCCCTGTATGTCCTGCAATGCTCCCAGCATCCGGAAATACGGCTGCGAGAAGTTGTCCATGAATGCAGGCATGCGCCTTGGGCTGCCGCTGACTTCGTCTGCGGCCGGCATTGCGGAGGCAAGCCTCTCCTTCATCTCCACCGCCACCTGCAAGGCTGGACTGTCGGGACCATGGCCTTGCGACATGCGGATGAAGCGGTCCAGCCGCGATGACCACCGCGTGCAGCGCCTGACCAGATTCCGGGTATAGCGTTTCTGCATCGAGGTTCCCTGGCCGCCCACGAACGATGCGACATAGCCGCTGAGGTCCTTGCGGGCTATCTCCACCAGCACCGTCAGCACATGGTTCTCCCACAAGCACAAAAGCCGGCCTTCCTCCTTGCCGTCGGCATTGATGAACGGGATGTCACCGCTCACGGACAGCAGCCACCGGAAGAGTTCCCGCCAGTCGCTCTCCAGAGCACGGAAGTCCTCCAGCGTTGCGGTGTCCCTCATGCACTCTTTCCGCAGCGTACCCCTCAACTCGTATGTCGGCTTCACTTTCACCACTCAACCGTTTATGGCCGCTGCACCCCTGTCAGGTCTGTACCTTCGTGCAGATAGAAAGGATAGACCATATTGGTCCGCCGGTTAGTCCGGCGTATGGTATAGACGAGGGTGATGCGAAGGACGCCGGCCGCCTTGTCGACATCGAAGTCCACACGTTCAAGGTCCACCCTCGGCTCGAACATGACCACAGCCCGCTCTATCTCGTCACGCAACAGCGTCTGCGCGGAAACATCCATTGTCTCAAACACATACCGCCTTATCGGGCAACCATAGCCGTAACGGTGGACGCGCTCGCCGGGCGATGTGTCCAGCAGCGTCCACAGGCTCTGCCGTATGTTCTCCTCATAGGCGACCATCCGGGTGGGTGTACCGTCCATGTCCAGCGCCGGAGGGAAGCTCCAGCCGCGTCCGAGAAATGTTCTGTTTCCGCTCATATTGTTTCACTTATTGATAAATGAGAAAAATTCCAATGCCCGTTTAACTTCCTGCCTATTTAGGGAACAAAGGGGAAAAATGTGCACCTCTGTGCAATAAATGCAGAATAGGTCCGCCGTTACCTATAACAGGATAATTGCATACCCTCCCGTTTAATGCAACTACATGGATCTGAAAACGAACATTAAAATTAGCGGCAATATTCTCTGTGATGTTGACAGTGAGGAAATCCAACATGTTGCCAATAGGGACACCTATCTCTCTCAGATATTGGACAAGATCTTCCTTATTTACCTTGACATCAACAGAATCCAAAAGTTCAACAATAGTATTAATCAAGCAAAGATTGCCTTCTCCGGAAACTTCCCCTATATTGAATTCATCTTCTATTGTCTGAAATTCCATGATCTCAATATCTTCATCATCAATGAGATCTTCTATGTCTTCAGGCTCTTGCTCAAAATCCTCTTCCTCAAAACTCTCTTCCTCAAAATCCTCTTCCTTGTAATCGCCATCTATCAGTTGACGTTTCCAGTAAAGATAATCTTCAGCATCATATTCACCTCTTACAATCCCCAATGTATCAATATTCCTGTCGTCTTCAATATCATCATTCTCGCCCTTACCTTTAAGCGCAGCTCTTGGGGCTTTTTTGGTTGTTTCCCAAACATAAGTTGACATCGGACTCAACTGAATCATACTGGATATGCAAAAACGAAACAGTTGAGCATTTCCATCATCCATGCACCTTGTGGCTGTTTCCCATAGAATCACATACCTTTCATAGGCTCTGTTTATGCGCAATTGCAAGTTTTCAGGAACGGATTCCGGCAGTTTCTCTTTTACTTTTTCCAACCACACATCTGGTGGAAGGCATTGTTCCGCAAATATTGTATCCAGGCCTTGCTTTTTCATTGCACGACCCAACGCTTTTTCTATGGCCGCATATCCCAATGTATGTGGTCCTTGGGGTATACCCCAAGTATTTACATTCTCACCTTCGGTATGAGTATAGGTATATAAGGTTGGAGGTCTTTTTCCTCTAAGGAAATTGTCATATAAAGCAGCTTCATGGCTTGTGCGAAATACATTTTCCGGATCATATGAGCTAAAGAAACTTCCTTCAGCTTTGATCACTTTTCGTTGTATAGCCGTCCGATCAGACATATCCTCGAAAAACGAATATGCATTGTTCTTCTGCTTCTGTTGAGAAATTGACCGGGAGACAAGCTCTCTCTGTTGCTTTGCTTCGTACATAACTCTCAAACTTTTACGATTATTACTCATTATCGGCATAGCCCGATGCGCCTGGGCGGATCATCCGCCAATCATCACCGTGGGACATCCAGCCACTATGCTGCCTCCGTGCGCCGTCGTGTCGCCCATCCGTGCGGCAGGCTTTCCGCCGATCATCACCGTGGCAGAACCTTTGACGATACTGTCGGGAGGACCTGTGCATACGCACGTGTCTCCCATGACGGCTGCCGGCAGCTTGCCAATCAGCACGTTCGGCACGCCGGGGCCCACTATCGGGCCTCCCACGTGAGGAACGGGCGGCACTCCGGGCATCTGCATCGGGCAGGCGTGCATATCGGTAAGTCTTGCTGCCGGCGGCATAGCTCCCTCCTTTTGTCAGTTTATCATGACCATCGCCGCTTTCACCGTGAGCTGTCCGGATGCCGAAAGCTCCGCCGAGGCGTTGCCCTTGACGGTCGCGCCCATCTTGCCCTGAGCCGTGACATTCAGCCCTTCGATACTGACATCCTGCTGCGCCGTGGCAGTGAGCTTCATCGTGGCATCCAGAGCAATGTTCCCTTTTGCCATCAGCTTGATGTCCTTGACCGACGACAGGGATATCCCGTCCTTGTCCATCTTCACCTCGTTCCCGTTGGCGTCCGACAGGATGACGGATTTCCCGTCATCGTTGAGTTCCACCTTGTTGTTTCCCGGGGTGGAGACCGTAATTATCTTCTTCTCCTCGTCCAGCTCGATCTTGAGTTTCTCGCGCGAGACGAAGGCCTTCATGTTGTTTTCGGCCGCATATTCATACGGCGGAACATGCTTGTCTCCGTAAAGAGAACCGAGGATGACCGGATGCGCCGGATTGTTGTCCACGAAGCCCACCACAACCTCATCATCCGTTTCCGGCGGACAGAACACCCCGGCTTCGTTTGAGCCGTACATGGAGGAAAACCTTGCCCAAAGCAGCTTGTTCTCCCCTTCCAGCCATGGCAGTTCCACCTGTATCCGCCTTTTCCCGTCAGGGTCGCCGTCCAGCTTCCGCACAACCGCAGTGTGAATTCCTTCCATGCCCGGCAGAAACCCGGCTGCGGGCGGACTCGTCACATCCGGCTCGTCCGTGATGCTCCTGGGGTCCATTCCGATGCCGGCTTCCGTGGTCCAGACGTTCCTTTCAATTATATGAGTCACGGAGCCGATGAAAGCATTGCCGTCGAAGCGTTTGCCCAGCCCCTTCAGCTCGATGACGCAACCCGGCACCACCTCCGCAGCGCCTAAGAAAGTGACCTTGCCGCGGTAACGCGCCAGCCCGCTTCTCAACGCGAGACTGTCCGCCCAGGTTTTCAGCACCGCGCTGTCGGTCGGAGCATCCGTCTGCAGGAGCATGCTGCCGTCCGGCGAGAGGTCGCCTGCAGCCACGTCACCCTGGCTGTTCAGGGACGGGGCGGAAGCGGAAGCCTTGACCTGCTTCTGCTCCGCAGGATTCCACGACACCGCATCAAAACCGGAAAATTGGTCTCCGGCAGAAAGGCCACAGTCCAGGGCGATCAGGTCGTTGCCCCAGGTGACCGTCAGCACCGGAGAAGCGCCGGCATCGGGCTTGAACACCTTGATGGCACTGCCGGCAGCAAGAATGAACATCCCGCAGGCATCGGCTCGCGAGCGAGCAAAATCCCAGTCAGAGCAATAGTACTGCACCATCTCGGGATGCTGGTAGTCAGTACCGTCCACCGACACGCTTCCGTATGCAGAGAGAACCTCGCTTATCATCTCGCTGTCCTTCTTCTTCTCGAAAATCCGGTTGTGCCGCCCCTGTGTCGCAGGCCAGGCGATGTCGCGGCATTCCACCACCATCACCGAACGGCGGTTTCCGCCGATGCGGATGCCAGTCTGCATGATGATGCCCTCGAAAAGCGTCTTCTGGTCATTCAGGTCGCCCGCATCAATACGTATGGCGCAGCCGGGCTTGAAATTGTCAGAATCACTCTCATCAAAGGTCTGGGCATCCATGTCTCCGGCATTGAAGCAGAGAGTGGCCTTGCCGATGCGGTTCAGCTCCAGGCGTATGCGGGCCGAGACAAGCCCGAACAGGCCGTCCAGCGGGTTTCCGTCCACATAGACCGTCCATGCAAGGGTACGGTCGGCATATTTCGATGGAGAATCAGCCATATTTTGCGCGTTTATCTTTTTTTTAGCGGAGGGAACAGCAGCTGCGTCCCCGCCGGTATGTTCCTGAAACCGTCCATATCGTTGAACCTGGCCACCTCCCGCACAAGCAGGGAATCCCCGTATATCCTGTGGCAGAGGTAAGGGAGGGTCTCGCCTTCCCTGACGGTGACAAGCCGCGACATGTCGGGAGACTGCCTGGAGAATTTCCTGCGCTCCTCCTCACTGCTGCGCGAGCCGATGAACGTCAGGTCCACCGTAGCCCGCAAGGGAATGCCGTCATATCCGAAAAGCGTATAGTCAACATCCATCTTCCTGACCTGGCCCCTGAACAGCAGCTCGACATACTGTATCAACACATACGACGGCTGGTGACCGTCAGTATTGTAGACATACAGCAGATCCTCGATCTCCTTTATCTTCTCATATACGCGGTCGCCTTCCTTCGTCCCTTCCACGATGCCGGTGCAGTCTATGGTGAACTTGAAAGATAGAGTCTCGGCCTTGTAGTTGACGAAATGAACATTCCAGCCTGTCGAGCCGAGCTGCCGGTCCGCCGAATACACTATCTCCTTGCCGAACTTCAGTGTCTGCGGATCCATGAGGACCGTGAGACTGCCGTTTTCGGTGCTGTACTTGTCGTCAGTGTATGCCGTAAATTTCAGATTGTCCATTGTGCGGGTCTATCTTTCTCTTCTGCCGTCGGAGGGCACCGTCTCCGGATACATGCCGGACGACAGTTCCTCAATCACCTGCTCCATGATGAATTCCAGCGTCCTGCCGGAGATTTCCTCCGGAAGAATGACCTTCTTCTCCACCACGGTGTTCACATGTATCTTCTTGATGACAACAGGCATCATTTGTTCCTCCTCAGTGACTTATATTTCAAGGTGATGGATTCCACGGCAATCTTGCTTTCCGAGGCGTTCAGCGGATTTACCGTCCACTTGACCGGAAATGCCCATTCGCATACCCACCTGGCAATCACCTTGTTCGTTTCGTCAAGCAGGGACACGTGCAGATTGCATGGCGTGATTCTGGCGCCGGACCTGAACAGGAACGTATTCTTGACCCAGACGGTGATTTTCTCGTTGAGCGCTTCGAGAGCACGCCTCAGGACCAGCTCCGGGACCTTGATGTCCGTCGCAAGGTCTATCCTGCCGTCACCCTTTTCAAGCACAAGCTCCTGACCAAGGCCGTCCACCTCCGCAAAGGAGGCAGATGCCTTGTCATTTCCCCACTGGAACTCCACCGAGAAATGAAACAACACCGGCGGTTTCCAAGTCTTGCTGTCAGGAGGCATGCTTGAACATCAAAAAGTCCACACTATGCCGGCGTAACGCCCTCGTGTGCAATCACGATGGTCTCCATCGACACGCTGTTGCCGTCGGCCTTGAACCCTTCCACGGTGTACTTCTTCGGCCATGCGTTGGTCAGTTTCCAACTCTGGACAGGACTGCCGCTCTCGTCAAGCAGAGCCACCGTGACGCTGGCACGCTTGATGACATTCATCTTGACCTGGTTGATCCAGTCCCACAGGTTCTTGTCGTCCTTGAACATTGCCTTCTTGAGAGTCACGTCCCCGCTCTTCTTGAGACCGGGCATCTTCACCTTGGTGAATCCGGGCATGTCTCCGGAACGGTATTCTATCACATCGAACTCCATGTCGAGTCCTGACACTTCCTTGCAGGAGATCTTGCCTACATCTGAGATCTCCACACTGAAATGAAATTCGGGCACTGGCCACGTTGCGGCGCTTTGTGCTGATCCGTATTCTGTCATCAGCTCTTCTGCATCTGCTGCTGGAAGGTGATTTCGATGAACTCTGCCGGACGGGTAATGGCCACGAGCACCGTGATGCGCATAATGCCGTCGAGAATGTCCGTGGCGGTCATCGTGTCTCCCAGCCCGACATGAATCTCGTATGCATCCTCCGGAGTAGCCCCGGCAAGTCCGCCGCGTTTCCATATGCTGCGCAGGAAATTGTCTATCATCGAGCGCACGTTCATCCAGGTGGCGGCCACATTGGGTTCGAACACATACGCCTTGGCCGCGTTCTTCACCGACTCCTCGAGGAACATCATCGTGCGGCGCACATTGACATATCGCCAGTCCTGGGAATTGCCGTCCAATGTCCTTGCACCCCAAACCTTTATGCCCTCGCCCGGGAAGGCGCGGATGGCGTTCACCGCCTTGCCGTTCATCGGCATGTTGAGATCTTCCTGCATGGCATTGTCGATATTCTCCGAGGGGCTGTTCACATAGTTGACACTCACATTGGCAGGAGCCTTCCAGACCCCGCGGGTATTGTCGACCATAGTGTACAGACCGGCCATGGCGGCCGAAGGCGGAAGCAGGTTGAGGCTGTCCTTCACCTTGTTCACGACATACTGATAGCCCTGAAGGTTCTGCAGCATGGCGTTGTGCAGGTTGTTCTTCTCCGCTTCATTGCCTGCGGCAATCTCCGCGTAGGTGTCGGCGAAATATTTCGGGAACCTGGAGTCGGGAGCGAAGAAAGGCGCGAGGTCCGGAGCCGGCTGAGTGAAGTCCCATGTCAGGATCGAGCCGTCTATGTCCTTGTCGGACAACACGGAAGTGTTCAGCCACGGATAGTACGCGGCGCCATACGAAAGGAAATTGGCCCCGACATTGGTTCGGAACGTCTCTATCTGCTCGGACATCGTCTCCTGCGCAGAGGCTTTCGGCTGCACATCGAGGATGGCAATACGGTTCATCATCTTTCCGCAATGCGCCAGCACCTGGGTCTGTATGTCCTTGCAGTCAGGTACGGAAGCAGCCTCCGGAACGAGCACCATCGTGATCTCCTGCTCCTTCTCCATGGCAGCGAGGGCAGAGGCGACCTTGTCCTTGTCAACCGCAGCCCCTTCCTCGTAAGTGCCGACAGAGACGATGTAGCAGGCACCGCCGCCATTTGCATAGAACATCACCATCTGATAATAGAGGGAAAAAGGTCCGCTCTGGTCGGTGACCGTCACGGCCTTGCTGCCGTCGGCCGACAGCAGGCTGTAGAATGGAGCAGGGTCGCCCTCTTTCGGGGCGTCACCCACGGAAAGCACGAATTTCGGAGACGGCGCTCCGCCGAAATACTGCTGGAACTCAGTCATGGATGTAATCTTCCACGGCTTGCCGCTCAGGGAATCCGGACCGTTCTGGGCTTTCTCGGTGATTCCGATGAAAGCGGGAATCGCAGTAGCCGCTTCGACTACCGAATTCGGGAAGGCGCTTTTCTCAACAATGTAAACGCCAGGTGTCTTCATCTGTGCCATAAGCTTTTTAGGTTTAAACAGTTCAACATATCATCAATCATATTCTTATCTTGCGTCTCAGCAGCCCGGGCTCCGAATCCAGATAGGCGCCAGGCTCCGGCGGCGGGACATGCCTCATGAGGGTCTGCCGCCTGTCGGAACCCTGCGCCCCGCACGTCAGTTTCAGGTCGACATCATAGCAGGCCCGCATCGGCACGGCTTCTTCCGAAACCGTCCTGAAAGTGCCGTCCTCCGTTCTCGCAAACGGCGGGAAAGTCAGTCTGCCGCTTCTCTCCTCCAGCATGAACACTCCCGGCATGCCGGCGGTGACCTTCCGCAAGTCCAGCAGATATTCCCACCGGCACTCTTTCGCGGAGAACAGCAGCGTGCAGCCCTGCGGATGACCGTCGAGGGCATCCAGCCACATCCGTTCAGTCAGGCGGAGGCTGACCGAGCAGAAACCGCGTCCGATCTGCCGTGCCGCGGCTGACTCCGCAATTGCCTTTACAGCGTCCGCAGTGCCGCCTTCCGGCAGCGGAAGAGCAAGCGAATACGCCGAGGCCGGACGGAAATTCTCCCACATAGTATAGAGCACGAACTGCGGGTCCGTGACGGACAGATCCAGCTCCAGGACATCAGACCCGGTATCCGGTCCGGAACCCGCAGCATCACACAATACAGTCCAAGAACCGGCATCCGACTGCCTGAACAGCAGCCCGCGCCTGTGCAACAGTTCCTGTCCCGACGGCGCCGGAATGCAGGAGAACGCCCGGCACAGACCGTCAGCGAAATAGCGGTGCCGGAAGCTCAATGTGTATAGCGGACAATAACTGCTCATAACTATAGTCTACATTCTTACTTCATTTCCCGATGCTGCCCCCGTGCCCGAGACGACGGTTCCGGAGTCTATGACCAGACCGCGCACCTTGCAGATGACCGAAGGGTGATACTGCCCGCCCATCGCAGTCCAGATGTTGTGAAGGTCCATTGTGGACATCGGCACCACCTCCACGGTATACACGGCGCCGCCGACACTGAACTTCGGCATGGACTGGATATACTCCAGAGTGTCAGACAGCACCGACAGGGATTCCCTGTACCGGTTGCTCTCATAGACAGCCGCCAGCATGATGTGCATGTTCAGCATCAGGGGCGCAAGCCTTCCGGCATATCCGCCCGAAGCACGCTGCATATGCACGCTGTCGCCGGATGCCTCCTTTTCGAGATTCACCAGAGAGACCACAAGCTTGTTCGGAGTCGCATCCGAAGCGGAGCCGATAAGACCGACGGCGGCAATCCTTTCGGACTGACGGCGGGTACGGGAGAGATATTCATCCAGACGTTCGGCGTAATATTCGAGTATTCTGCGTATCATATTGCTTCAGTCAAATTGTGAGCCACGAGCGGAAAACATACAGACAAGCTTCCGCCCGAGCCATGAACGGCGGCGGAAACACAATATACAGAGGACGATTTTCCCTGGGAAATACAGCTTGCGGAAGGAAGAAAATTTCCGCTAAGTGTTTGAAAATTAAAGGATTCGCAGTAAATTGACGCGCGAGCCCTGTGTGTGTGTGTGTGTGTTTACACGAATTTCCCTGATTTCCAAATATTTATGATGCAAAGGCGATGCGCCGTCCATAATCGGCGACAGCGCTTTTCTACCTATTTTGACATCATAATTCATACTGAAAAGGATTCAAACTCCACAAATGTAGAAAAATTTTTGTTCAAACAAATCAAAAGCAATTTTTATTTCTGCTTTTGATTCTTTTCCGTTCAATGTGAAAAGGAGAAGGGAAAGGCTACCTGGAAGCCTTGGCAGAACGCCTGCCGTACCAGAAAGAATACGCGGCAATCACCACGAAGCACAGCAGCGGAAGGATGAAGCCCACTGCCATCACCCGTTCTCCCACAAGCCCCATCAACACGGGCGCCACTGCACCGCCGACAATCGACATGATGAGAACCGACGACGCCGTCTTGGTCTGCGGACCGCTTATGCCCGCAATGGCCATCGAGAAGATTGTCGGGAACATGATGCTCTCGAAAAGATATGTGGCGCACAGGGCAATCACCGAAACCCTTCCAAGACCGGCAATCACCAGCACCATGCACACGGCAGCACACACGGCAAAAAGCAGGACAAGGCTGGCCGGACGCAAATATTTCATGACCCAGGTACCCAGCAGCCTGCCGACGAAGAACATGCCCATGCCTCCGAGAGACAAAAGCACCGCAGCAGTCTGGGAACTTATTGCGGCATCGCTCTCGGTCACATAGTTTATGAAGAACGAGTTGATTCCGGTCTGCGCTGCCACATAGAAGAACAGGGCAACCACGCCGAAAACGAACACCGGCATGCGCGACAGCGGAACACGGCCCGAAACAGAGGCAGCAGCGGAATCCTCCGCAGGCACATCGTCCGACACTTCAGGCAACCTTACCCGGGAGAACACGAAAGCAAGCACCAACACTACACCGCCCACTACTGCATAGGGAAGCGCAATGTCGGAATCTTCGCCAAGTATCAGCAGGCCTCCCACCATTGGGCCGGCCATCCAGCCGAGACCATTGAGGGACTGCGCGAGGTTGAGCCTGCGCGCTGCAGCATCGGGACTTCCGAGCACCGTCACATAAGGATTAGCCGAAGTCTCCAGACAAGTCAAGCCACAACCGATTATCAGCAGACAAAGCAGGAAGAACGGGAAAGACATCATTCCGGCACCCGGGATAAACAGCAGGGCGCCGATACCGTAAAGCAGCAGACCGAGCACCACCCCGAAGCGGTAGCCTTTCCGCCTGATTATCGCGCCCGCAGGCAGCGCCATCAGGAAATATCCGCCATAGACGGCAGCCTGCACCAAAGAAGAATGCGCCTTGGAAATCACCAGGACTTCCTGAAAATGCTTGTTGAGCACATCAAGGATGCTGTGCGCGAACCCCCAAAGAAAAAACAGGGAAGCCACAAGCATGAACGGCACCAGAAGGCTCTTTCCGTCGCTTCCGGCAAACATCGTAGGTTTATTTGTCATCAAAGGTCAATTTGTCAATTGTCGGCAGCCCGGCGGATATAAAGCTGGATGGCCTCCGGATGAGCTGCACAGAACGCCGCAAGGTCACTGACCACCAGCGCGAGATAACCGCCACCGCCGGCACCCGGCATCTTCCAGGCCAGCACACCGGGCTCGGCCGAATAACGGTCTATATAATCCTGCACGCCCGGCTGAATCATTCCGGGGAACATCGCGATCTGCGCCTCGAAGGAAGCGCGGTAAGAAGCGGCAAAGCCCTCGAGATTGCGCTGGAGAATCGCATTCCAGCACTCATCCGCAGCGGCTGCCAGCCTCTCCACATGCGGCTTGTCGATATGAGTGTCATTGACAACGGAGCAGCCGGGCCGCCTCGGAAACATGGGGACCATGCACAAATGATCCTCAAGCCAGCACAGCACCGCCTCGTCGCTGCAGGTCTCGAACTTCAGCGGCCAGAAGCGCTTGTCATACCAGTGGCGCACAAGCCCGGGCATACAGATTCCGATGGCATCCTGTGCACCGGAAATGATGCCGTCGCTGCGCTCGGGGTCGTTCTCAAAACAGAACACCAGCTTCGCAAGCATCTCCGGATCCATGTCGGGCAGCTTGTACGGCCATATCTTCCTTATCATGTTGCGCGTCGAGGTCGAAAGTAGGCTCCAGCGAAATGGTGATTGCCCAGCCTGGAGCGTACTGCGACACATAGGGCTGGTCTATCCATGTTCCGGCAAGGTCGAGACGCGTCGGGATGCGGCAGGACTCTGCCTTCAGGTCGGTGCTTGAACGGGCCTTCAGACCGTCGGCGGGCTTACGCCTCAAAACCACATACTCTATTCCGCGCTCACGGCAAAACGCCTCCTTCTCGGGATTCGAGCCGTCCTCATTGACCACGAACACATCTGGCTTCAGGGCCTCCACCGTTGGGACAAAGTCCATTACACCGCTTCCGGCATTGATGAAGGCATCCTTGACATAACGGATAGACTTCACCATGAAAAGGCGCTCCCGCTCCGGATACACCGTGCGGTGGTGCTTGTAGCCGAGAATCGTGGAGTCCGAGCCGATGCCGACATAGAGGTCGCCGTACTGCGCTGCCTCCTTGAAGAACTCCACATGACCGCTGTGGAGCAGGTCATAACAACCGGAGACAAAGACTTTCTTGCGCGAATTTTCAGATGGTTTCATATTGCGCCGTTGAATGTTTTCTTAGAATTGGCGCCGCAAAGATACTTATTTTCAAAAATATATAGAAAACTTTTCAAGTCCCCATAAGCGTCATCCTTCAACCAGGACAAATATTCCTGCAAGCAGGCGACATGATATCTATAAACTGCCAAACAAGTCAACATTTTCCAGAAGACTTTTATCCTGCCAAAATTCTATTATATGCCTATGCTGCAGCCTGCCGACTATCACGGAAGGGTGGGTGCCGAATTTTTCGGCATATTCACGGATTGCAGTTCCCGTGAAATCACCTCCTGCAATGATCTCTTCTTCCTGCGCAGGACTCAACAGCCACCGTGAGGCAAACTCATCAGCTTCCTCTTCTTTCTTTTTCTGAAAATCGCCATACTGTATATTTTCCAAAAAAACATCTTTTCGACCATGAAGAAGAATGTGGCCAATCTCATGAAAGAAAGAGAACCAGAATATGTCATAGCGTTTATGTCGCCCAGACAACTGTATACATGGAGTCCCATTAATCCACCTTGCAGAGCCGTTGACAGGGGCCTTTGGCAGACAAGGAGTATAGACCAGCCTGACCCCACATGACAGGCACAAATTCTGAAGCTCGACCGCAACATTATCAGGGTGCCGCACCATAAGGCTCTTCATCTCCGGCAGCTTTTGCCTAAGAAGTTTCTCGTCAAAATCGACAGGGGCCTGCAGCACTGCAGACTGCAGCTCACCCTTTCGCAGCCAGGCCGACACCGCATAAGGCTCCTTGGTCGTTGCAAGAGAAATGCGGAATGCTACTTTTAGACGCTGCCTGCAATAATAATTATCCCATGCGTCCGGAGAGCTCACTCCGAAAAACGAAAGCAAGGCCTCTGTCCTTTCATTTTTCGACCTGCAGGCAGGTATCCATCCAAGTTTCACCATTGAAGAATAAGGAAAGGCGGAAGTCCAGGCAGAATAAGACTCAAGCCTCTCATTCTTTCTGTTCCTCGCCTCACACTCATCATACTCACGCTGCAGGTTCATCCAGAAACGAGCCGGTATCCTTGTCACATTCTCGAACGCAACAGCCATATCGGGAGTCAACGAGCTCTCTCCCTTGATGACGGCTATAATCGTTTTCTCCGGTTTTGCGGTACGAACGGCGAATTCCTTTACGCCCATACCCATTTCCTTCAATTTCTCGTCCAAAGTCTCCCCCGGATGCGAAACAGTTTGCGGATGATATTGATTGATTGTCGCCATAACACTAACTATTTACTATGATAATCCACAATCTCAAATATTGAGACTCCTTTAATTTCTGTCCATTTATATTTCCCGTCTTCATCCTCCGGGACAGGGCTCTCATGAGGCTCGAATACCAGGCGATATGGCTGATCCAAATCGCACGCCCACTGCCCCTTCCTGTCGCCTGTCAGCTCATGGTAGTGTCCCGGAGCATAACGGAGGTCCTCCAGAGTATCTGCTGCGAGCAAATCAGACAACCTGCGTTTTAGAAGCCGAGCCCTCAACTCTCCAAGTACTTTTATGCATTTTCTGTCATCATTGGCCAGTCTCTCCAACTTTCTGGTCCGAAAAGTTATATTCACGTGAATATTTAGGTTACATTAAATGTATATTATTTATGGCACAAATATAAAAACAAAATTTAAACTAACAAAATGTGTAAATCATAAAAAACTCCGGCCGCAGAGATCGCGGCAAAAGCCGGAAATCCTGCGGCCGGTAAAGAATCGGAGATCCCCACCCCGGACTATTCCTGAGAATCGTCCTTTTCGTTGTCGTCGCCTTTCTTTGGCGAAGCCTCAGAATCGTCGATGTCCATGTGGAAATCGACCTCTACATCGTCGAGCGCCAATGAAGGAATCGGCACAAGAGAGACAAGCGGATCTTCTACCATTTCATCTCCACCCTCTCGATGTCCTCCTCGACGAGATTAGTGCCTATCTGCACCTCTATCAGATCAAGCGGAGTGACGGCCTTCAGCCCGTGCAGCTCTCCCTTCCGGATGTGCACCACGTCTCCGGCCTTCACCTTCCTCAGCTCGCCCTCCAGCTTCAGCTCCCCCTCTCCGCTCACGAACGTCCACACCTCCTCACGGCAACGGTGCCGCTGGTAACTGATGTTGCACCCGGCCTTCAGGTACAGGTTCTTCGTCAGTGACTCCATACCGTCCGGCCCCTTCGTCCTGTCCAGCACCCGGTAGCTCCCCCACCGCCGCTCCTCGTACATCGGCCTGTCCACCAGATGCTCCACGTATCCCTTGATGTTCT
>CABUIX010000033.1 GCA_902491795.1 uncultured Bacteroidales bacterium
CCATCGTCATGGTCACTCACTCCCAGAAGGACGCCGCCGTCGCACAGCGCACCATCGACCTCTTCGACGGTCGCATCGTCAGCGACGTCGCAAACGAACTATAGCCCATGCTCAGGAACCTCATAAGCACACTGAGGAAATATCCTGTTCCGGCCGCAATAAACGTTGTCGGACTGGTCATAGCTCTCGCCGCATTCATCACTATAGCGGCCAACGTCTCATTCGAGTTCGGCTATGACCGTTCCTACCCGACCTCCGGCAGGATCTTCCGTGTGGATTGCCCAGGCAACGAAGAAACCTTCAGGAGCATCCTGCCCAATGCCTTCGCCAGGGACGTCATCAACTCCTCGGCTCACATCGAAGCAGGAGCCATGATCATGCCGTATATGGGAGAAATCCAGTTCAGGACCGAGGACCAGAACGGCCAGGAGCATGGCTACGAACTGGGGTGCGACATGGTCCAGCCAGATTTCGTCAAGGTGTTCGGAATGAACATCCTGAGCGGGAATCCCGGCACCCTTGAAGCCCCCGGCACGGCAATGATACCCAAAAGTCTGGCAGACAGGATATTCTCGGGCGATGCCGTCGGAAAGACCCTGCTGACCGACAAGAACTGGTTTTTCCCCGAAGGACAGCTTGTGGTAGGAGCCGTCTACGAGGATTTCCCTGCAAACAGCAACCTGCGCAACAGTGTCTATTTCGCCGTCGATGAAAGGACTACCCCGTACACCTACGGGGGCGCGAACTTCATCTGCTACCTGCTGCTGGACGACCCTGACAACGCCACAGCAGTGGCCGATGAATTCAACTCAAGCTTCGACTTCTCGAAGACCTGGATGAGCCCGATAGAACTGGTGCCTGTTGAGGACATATATTTTCTGGGTCAGGGCGGCGACGGAAGGATTTTCCGCAGTGGAAGCCGCACAACCACTTTCATGCTGATGACCATAGGGATACTCGTGCTGCTCTCCGGCGTGATAAACTTCGCAAACTTCTTCACCTCGCTGGCTCCTGTGAGGATACGCAGCATCAACACCCGCAAGGTACTCGGTGCCTCCACGGCGAAGCTCAGGGCAATGCTTACAATGGAGACGACCGCAATCGCGCTGTTCTGCATGGTTGCAGCGTTTTTCCTCGCCGCATGGCTTTCAGGACTTTTCGTGGCTGCCGGAATCTCGAACGGGGCATTCACCCTCGCAGACACGAAAGTAATGCTGATCACGGCGGCCGCATCCCTGGCCGCAGGAATCATTGCCGGGCTGTATCCTGGATGGTATGCGACATCTTTCCCGCCTGCACTGGTGCTCAAGGGCAACTTCGGCCTTTCAAGAGGAGGAAGAACCTTCCGGCGCCTGATGAGCGGAATACAATATGCTGTAGCTTTCGTAACACTGATATTCATGAGTTTCGTGATGCTCCAGAACAGCAGGATGAGGAACAGCGACACCGGCTTCGACAAGGAACACATTGCCGTTGCTGAGGTCTCATCGGCAGCCATGCAGAAAATTTCCATGCTGCGCTCTGAGGCCGGCAAGTTCCCTTCCATCGCCGACATGGCCTTCTGCAGCGAAAAGGTCGGAGCCCAGGACACCTACAGCACCATGTCCTTCGAAATGGACGGCAAGACAATATCCGCCTTCGTCATCGGGATCGATGAACATTTCTTGGATGTGATGGGAATAGACATCCTCGAAGGACGCAACTTCAGCCAATATGATTCGCTTGAAACCGCAATTATCAGCCGTTATTTCATGGACGGGCTAGACGTGCATGCCGGCGACGTGATTCCGGATTTGGGAGAGGTGGTCGGAGTTTGCGCAGACGTGCGCTTCAACTCCGTGCGCGAGGCGCCGACACCTGTTGTCTTTGTTCCCTCAGACATATATTCGTACGCCACGAACGGGATAATGTATTTCCGGCTTAGCGGAGAAGCAGACGAGGCTGAAGCCGCTTCGGAAATCAGGTCGCTGCTTATGGAAGCCGATCCCTACTGGCCCGGTCAGGTGGAATTCTATGGTGACCTTCAGGACAGCCTCTACAGCAATGAGCTGCGAACGGCAAGGCTTGTCGTGATCTTCAGCATCATCGCCGCAATGCTCGCGATCTGCGGAGTGATAGGCCTCGTGATTTTCGACACCGAGTACCGCCGGAAGGAAACCGCTGTACGAAGGGTCTTCGGGGCCGGAGCGGGAGACATCCTCAGAAATGTGAATTCCGGCTATGCTCTGGTGGTTCTTGTCTGCTTCGCGGTGTCCTGTCCGCCGGCAATCCTGCTCGTTTCCCGCTGGATGCGGAATTTCGTCGACCGGGAGCCGATGCATCTGTGGGTATTCGCGCTGGTTCTCGCGGCAGTGCTTGCACTCACGGCGGCAATAGTCACCGGAATATTCTACCGCCGCGCAATGGAGAATCCCGCAAAAAACCTCAAATCAGAATAACTGCATGAAATCATTTTTCCGCTTCCTCTACAGGAACAAGCTCTATACCTTCATTGAAGTCATCGGCATGTCGGTGGCAATTGCCTTCGTGATATTCATCGCTTCCTTCATCATCGGAGAACTCCGCTACGACAGGCAGCTGAAAGGCACGGACAACATCTATATCGGGCATTCGGAACGCCTGTTCATGAACAGCGCCACGGTCAAGGAACAGCTCGAGGGAAAGTTTCCTGAAGTCGAGCAGATCTGCCGCTACACAAGCACCACGATGCTCGCGGGAGTTCCACTGTACCTGAGGATAGATGACCAGGAAGTCAGGCAGAATGCCGGAATCGCCGACAGCAGCTTCTTCAGGCTGTTCACTTTCCCCTTCGTCGCAGGAGACCCTGAAACGGCACTCTCCTCGATGAACTCCGTGGCAGTCTCGGAATCGTTTGCCTCAACCTGGTTCAAGGACAAGAATCCCATCGGACAGACATTCACCGTCACGGCAGGAGAAAACGAGGAGACCGTCACGGTAAGCGCTATATTCAAGGACTTCAAGGACACGGTGTTCCCTGCAAACGACATATTCTATGACATACGGCTCATGGGGAAGCTCTATCCCGAATTGCTGAACAACGGCAACGGTACCACGACTGTCTTTTTCAAGATCGCGCCAGGGGCCGACACCGACGCCCTGGCCGACAGAATGGAAGAGATTCTCAAGGCCGAGGACATGCTCTACATTTTCGACATGTTCCACGACTTCAGTCTCTCCCCGTTCAAGGACATTCACTTCGGGATACTCGAGGAGAACGCACCTTTCGAAGGGGTTGTGAAAAAAGATTTCATTCGCATCTTCATGGCAGCCGGGGCGCTGCTCCTGCTGTTCGCCCTTCTCAACTACATTTCGCTTACCGTGGCACAGACAGGCTTCAGGGCCCGCGAAATGGCCACAAGGCGACTGCTTGGCTCCTCAAGACAGGACATCGTGCTCAGATATATCGCGGAGGCCTTCATCCTCACGGTGATTTCTTTCGCGCTGTCGCTGCTGTTCGCCGACCTGTTCTCCCCTTCCATGAGCAGTCTGATCGGCAAGGACGTGACTCCCCTGTCCGGAACGGGATTGCCATTGGCAATATTCAGCGCCGTCCTGGTGATGCTGCTGGCAATATGCGCAGGACTGGTTCCGGCCATGGTGGTCTCACGCTTCCGCCCGATAGATGTAGTCAAGGGGGAATTTTCCAGGACAAGCAGGATGACGCTCGGAAAGATATTCATTATCATCCAGAACACGGTCGCCGTCGCAACTCTCTCAATCGCGCTGGTAATGCTCTTCCAGATCCGGCACATGTGCGAAAAGCCGATGGGCTACCGCAGGGACGGACTTGTCAGCGTGGTCGGGGCGGGAAAGGCTTCCGAATACTATGTCGACGAGCTCAGGCAACTGCCGTGCGTCGAGAATGTAGGCTGGCTACAATGGAATCCGATGGGCAATTCACACAGCGGCCAGGGCTTTCCCATCAACGGGGAGACCGTGCATTTCGACATGTATTTCGGAGACAGGGCAGCTTTCGACATCCTGGGTTTCGAGGTGATAAGCAAGACGGCGGAACCTGAAAACCAGTACGCCTGGCTGACCGAAAGCGCAATGCGAAGCCTCGGCCTTGACTACAGCACGACTGCCATAATGCTCGACGGAGGCGCCATGATACCGGTATGCGGCATCATCAGGGACTTCACCAAGGGAAATGCACAGAACGTGAACAACAGCAGCTTCGCCCTGTGTTACTGGATAAAGGAGATGGAGCAGGAATCGGACTTCAGGATACTCCGTGAGCTGGTGGTCAAGACAAAGGGAAAGACCGCAGATGCCGTCCGGATGATACAGGACTTCTACAAGTCCAAGGGTCTTGGCGAAGAAGGAATCCATGTCGAGGATTACGTCCACATCAACCGGAGACTCTATTCCGCAGAAGAGACCAATCTGAAGCTTATCTCGGTGTTCGCAGGACTCATTCTGCTGCTATCATCCATGGCAATGGTAGCCACAAGCACCTATTACGGAAAACAGCACGCCTCCCAGACTGCCGTCAAGAAGGTGTTCGGATGCAGCCGCCGGCGCATATACTTCGACACTGCCAAAGGATTCCTCACATCAGTAGGCATTGCAGCCGTAATTGCCGTTCCTCTGGGATATGTCGCAGCGGACATCTGGCTCAGCGCATATACCTACAGGATAGGCAACAGCCTTTGGATATATCTTGCGGCTGCAGCTTCAGTCATGCTCCTCGCGTTGATGTCAATCACCTGGCAGGTCGTACGGCTCATGGACACCGATCCGGTCAAGGCCCTGAAGACAGAATAAGAATCCCGGCATACAGGCTGAAATAAGCCGGATTCTTATTAGATTTGTATGATCATGCGCAAGAACAAAGGCAAAATACTGGTCGTCGACGACAACGCCGGCATACGGTCAGCGCTCAAGATTCTTCTTCCGGTGCATTTCGCCGAAGTGGAGCTGTTGCCCTCACCGAAAGAAATGATGTCCCGGATTGAGTCCTCAAGACCCGATGCCGTGCTCCTTGACATGAACTTCGAGAGTGACTACAACAGCGGCAACGAAGGGCTCTACTGGCTAGGAGAGATCAAGAAGAAGTTCCCGGATCTTCCTGTGGTCCTGTTCACTGCCTATGCCGACATCTCGCTTGCCGTGGAAGGCATGAAGCGCGGGGCATTCGATTTCGTGGTCAAGCCCTGGGACAACGACAAGCTGGTCGAGATACTCTCGAATGCTGTCGCAAGCCTCGGCAGGACCGCCGGCACGGAAAAGGAACGCCCGTCGGCCATGCGCTGGGGAGAAGGGCCGGCAATGCTCGCGGTCCGGAAGCTAACCGAACGCATAGCCCAGACCGACGCCACCGTACTCATTACCGGAGAAAACGGCACCGGAAAGGATCTGCTTGCAGCGGAAATTCACCGCCTGTCATCCCGCAGGGACAGGCCGATGGTTGCAGTTGACCTGGGAGCAGTAACCGAAACTTTGTTCGAAAGCGAACTGTTCGGACACGTCAAGGGAGCATTCACCGACGCCAAGTCCGACCATGCGGGCAAATTCGAGCAGGCCGACGGAGGCACACTCTTCCTCGACGAAATCGGCAACATACCACTGCACCTGCAGGCAAAACTGCTGCGTGCCCTGCAGAACCGCTGCGTCACGAGGGTCGGCGGCAGCCAGAGCATACCGGTGGACATCAGGCTCATCTGCGCCACCAACATGGATCTGCCGAAGATGGTCGCGGAAGGGAAATTCCGCGAAGACCTGTGGTACCGCATAAACACCACGGAAATTCACCTCCCTCCCCTGAGGGAACGCCGCGACGAAATCCTGCCTCTGGCCGAAATGTTCCTCGCGGAATTTGCGGAAAAATATTCGCGCAAGGCGTGCAGGTTCAGCAGCGACGCCGCCAAGGCACTGATGGAGGCACACTGGGGCGGCAATATCCGTGAACTGCGGAACACGGTCGAAAAGGCCACGATAATTTCGGAAGGAGAAACGATTTCCGCAGAAGACCTTTCCATACATGATGCTGCGGGCTCCGCAGACAAGATCACCGGAGAGGAGACCCTCGAGATGATGGAGGAAAAGATGATACGCGCCGCCGTAAAGAAATTCAACGGGAACCTCTCGCTCGTGGCGCGTTCGCTCGACATAAGCCGGCCTACACTGTACAGCAAGCTCAAGAAATACAACATATGACAACGGAACTGACGACCACGGCACTCGTGCTGCTGCCCACAGCTGCAGCTGTCGTAGCCGCAGTTATCGCCGGACTTCGGGTATCGGCCCGCAACCGCCGGAAGGTCAACTATATGCTCGATGCCCTTGAGGACAACGAAGTCAATTTCCGTTTCAAGGAAAAAGGCGTAATCGACTCCCAGTTCAACCGGACGCTCAACCGCATGAAGCGCATATTCGAGAAGGAGAAACGGCAGCTGCTCGAACAGGAAAAATATTTCGGCGTGATGCTGGACAAGGTAAGCACCGGAATAGTGGTCGTGGACAGTCCTGACGGACATGTGGCATATTCGAATACGGCCGCACTCCGGATTCTCGGCATTTCCTCTCTTGTCAACCTCAAGCAGCTCGCTAAAATCAGCGACTCACTCGCCGCAGCCTTCATCGAGGCAGCAGGAGGCGGCAGCACAAAGGTAAGTTTCACCAATGACATGTCAATGCGCTCCCTGTACCTCAAGTCATCCGCCGCTGTGATCGGCGAAAAGGACGTGACCATAATCTCCTTCAACGACATAAGCAGCGAACAGAGCGAGATAGAATCCGAATCGTGGTCGAAACTGATACGGGTGCTTATCCATGAAATCATGAACACGGTAACCCCGGTGGCATCACTCAGCGACTCCCTCGCAAAATATTCTGACAAACTCCCCCGCGAAGAGCTCAACCAGGGTCTCGAGACCATCCGCTCGTCGTCGCAGGGTCTTCTGAAATTCGTGGAGTCTTACCGCAGCCTGATGCATGTTCCGGAGCCTGTAAAGAAAGTCGTATGGCTCAAGGACATCATCGAACGCGTCATGCAGCTGACGCAGGCCCAGACCTCTGCAAACGGAGTGGATGTCAGTTATGCCGAGCTCAGCGAAGACATCATGCTCTATGCCGACGAGGACCAGATTTCACAGATCCTTGTCAACCTGTTCAAGAATGCGGTGCAGGCCGGAGCCACGAAGATTTCCGTAACTGCTTCAATAGAAGACGACGGAAGCACGGCAATAGATGTGGCCAACAACGGCCGCCCTGTCCCGGAAGAGCGCCGCGAAGAAATATTCGTGCCGTTCTTCACCACCAAGGCCGACGGTTCAGGAATAGGGCTCAGCCTCTCGCGCCAGATAATGAGACTCCACAACGGATCCATCTCCCTTAGCCGAAGTGACGCCCGGGAGACGGTATTCACACTGCTTTTCAGATGACCCCGTCAATGTCCATGTGCAGATGCGAGTCAGGACAACAAAAAGACCGGCACTGTGCTTACAGTGCCGGTCTTTGTCAAATGATTCAGCGGATTATTTCAGTTCGCGGAACTTGTCTGAAGTGATCTTGGTCTCCTTGAGAGTAATTTCCTCCTTGAGCTTTTCGAGGACCTTCCTGTCCTCAACCTGCTCGGCAAGACGCTCAACCTGACGGCGGTCGTGAAGCATGTTCACCACTGACTCGTCCAGAATTTCCTTGGGCACATTCGCAATACCGTACATCGCATACTGGTACTGGATCATGCCCTCGGCAGCCTCATGAAGATCCTTGTCCTCAACCTTGAAATCGTACTTGCGCATCAGGAAACCGCGCACGAGCTGCCACTTGAAGTCCTCTGCAAATCCGGGGAAATCCTTCTCGACATCCTCAGCCGTAAGTTTTCCGTTGTTGGCAACAACAAGCCAGCGCTTGAGGAAGGCTTCAGGCAGCGAAAGATTCGCCTTCTTCACGAAATAGTCGCGGATATCCTTGTTGAGCCTCCATTCTGACTCGTTCTTGTACTGCGAAGAGAGCCTGTCGTCCACTTCCTTCGCGATATCCTCATCTGATTTCTCTTCCTTCTTCTCCTCGTAGTATTTCTTGAGGCTCTCGGTCATCTTGGACTTCTCGTCATCCGAAACGGAAACCGTGTATGAAGGAACAGTATCCTTCTTCTCAACCTCCACGCTTACTTCGGGAGAGAGGGCAACATCAAAGATGAATGTAAAATCATTGCCGTCGGTCCACTCGATCTCAGGCTGCTTCTCTGAAGACAGAGGCTCGCCGAGGACATGAAGCTTGTTCTCGCTGATGTGCTTGTCGAGCGCCTCAGAGATGACCTGGTTGACAGATTCAGCAAGACACTGCTCTCCATATACTCTCTTGATCATGGCGAGAGGAACCATTCCCTTGCGGAAACCCTTGAAATCAGCATTGCGCTTGCGTTCCGCAAGCTTTTTCCTTTCAATTTCTGCGTAATCCGCAGCTTCGATCTCCACTGTGAGTTCGAGATTGAGATCGTCGATCTTGTTCTGTGATACTTTCATAACTATTTTTTGTTCGTTTTGGTCTTGGGATATACCACGCGTTCGTGGTTCAGTTGCGCAAGATATTGTTTTAGAGTTTCTTTTACTGTATTGAGTTCACTGATGGTAATTTCCGCCTCATCAAACTGTCCTTCGGCCATCTTGCCCGCCACAATGCGCTCGACAAAGTCGGAATACGCCTGCTGGGTGTTGGCCTTGAGAGTACGGGAAGCCGCCTCGATGCTGTCACAAAGCATAAGGATTATCTGTGCACGGGTCTTGGGTTTCACTCCTGGATAGGAGAATTCAGCTTTCTGGGACGGATCGCCTCCTTCCTTGAGGAACTTGTCGTAAAAATAACTTACCACAGTGGTTCCGTGATGGGTCACAATGAAGTCGACAAGAGCTTTGGGGAGACGGTTCTTCCTGGCAATCTCGACACCGTCGGACACATGGCGGATTATGTCATGCGCACTCTGCAGCGGTGACAGGCCCGTATGGTATTTGTGTTCCTCGTCATCCTTGGGCACGATGAACTCATTCTCCACAAAGCACAGCGGGTTGTTCATCTTGCCTATGTCGTGGTAAAGCGCTCCGGCGCGTACCAGTTCAGGATTGACACCGACCGCCCTCGCCACAAAATCGGCCATGTTCATGACCTGGAGAGAATGCTGGAATGTACCGGGCGCCTTCTGTTCAAGTTCGCGGATAAGCGAGTTCGAAGTGTCGCTGAGCTCAATGAGCCGTGAATCCGAAACGAGATTGAAAAGTCTCTCGAACAGATATGTCAGCGGATATCCTGCGACAGTCAGCATGGATCCTATGAAGAGGCTGAACAGGGCCGACCATACATTGCCGGCCACAAGATCTGCGCCTCTGAATCCGAGGTAGAGCAAGGCCAGCACCCCGAACGTGATTGCAGCCGCGATAAACTGGCGCCAGCCCTGCTGGAAAAATTTGAACAGGTACAGCACCACAAGCCCCGCAACAAAGAACATCACGAACAGAACGGCTCCGTCATGGCTGAATAGCAGCAGCGGTGAGAGCATCGCGACATAAAGCGGCACAACCTTCCTGACAGGCAGGAAAGTCTGCATCATCAGGGCAGAAAGCGTGAAGGGAACAGCATAAATAAGGTGCTCGTTGGCCTTGAGAAGCAAAAGGGTCATGACCGCGAACAGCAGGAAAACCAGCAGCATGTAAGGATAGCGTGTATCCTTGAATATCTCCGGGCAACTGAAAAATATGACGAAATACAGCAGCAGGACAAGTGCCGCCGCAATCACTATATTACCGAGAATTATCAGCGCCGGAGGACCAAGATAGCCGACGTTGGCCTCAAACTCCCTCTTGTAGGAATCAAGCATCTGCTCAATTTCGGCCGTCACAATCTCTCCCTGCGAAACAATGAGCTGCCCCGCCGTCACATATCCGGAAGTCGGAGAGAACCCGCCTCCTGATTCTTCATGGACCAGTTCGGTAGTCTGCTGGTCAAAGACGAGATTGGGTACAATGAGGTCATAGACACCGTTCTTCCTCAGAAGCGAATCGACATTGAGCCTGGTCATGCCGCTGAGATCCGAAAGCAGTTTGTCTCTCGCGGCGGAAACGCTGTATACCTCAGTCACGGGATATTTTACGGCCCTCTTGTTCTTCTGGACATAGATGACCTCCGATTCGGGCACATCATCCTGACTCCGGCTCCTGTCAGCCATTATTCCCTTCGCGTAGATGGAGCGCACTTCGGACACGACAGCATTGCGAAGACTTCCCAGAGGCAGCCTCTCTATGGAACTGATTGCCTTGGCGCTCGTCTCCTCGGAATACCTGTAGTACGGGATTGGCGAACCGGAAGAATTGTTCCGCTCCTCACGTATCTGGTCGTCCGTCTTGTATATCGGGAAATCGAACTGGGCAAAAAGTGTCTCATATTTCCACTCCCGTCCCTTCCTGTAGTCGTAGGGGAACTTTGAGTTCTTCGGCATCAGGAATACGATTATCAGGAATATGACTGCCAGAGGAAGAATCCTGGCCACTATGTCTCTTCTCATGACTGTGCTATTTGAACGGGCTTCCCGCCTCTCTGGCGATATAAGAATATGTCAGTTTGTCCGTAAGCCTTGGGAAAAGCCTGTGAGCCAGGACAGTCGCCTTTCCGAGAGCGGTAAGTATAACCTCTGAACGGCGCCGGCGAAGCGCTTTTGCCAATTTTTCCGCCACGGCCTCGGCACTCATGAGCTTGCCCTCCTCAAGAGGAGTCTCACCCTGCGGCGAACCGTCGGCAGTCAAGGCAGCATTGCGGACATTCGATGAAGTATAGCCAGGGGCGAAAACGAGCACATTGAGCCCGTCTTTAAGATGCTCGATTCTCAACGTGTCAAGAAAACCGCGCACTGCATATTTGGACGCGCTGTAGCCGGTACGTGCAGGCAATGCCGAATAACCGGCAATCGAAATCACTCCGACCACAGAACCCCTGCTCCTCAGAAGCCAGGGCAGCGCGTATTTCGTGCAGTTTACGGTTCCCCAGAAATTCACGTCCATCAGGGAATGAATCACCTTGAGGTCCAGATCCCTGAACATCGCACGCATCGATATTCCGGCATTGTTCACCAGAATGTCCACCCTTCCGAATCGTGCAACGGTCTGCTCAACCAGGTTTCTGCAGTCTTCTTCGACAGAAACGTCGCATTTGACACACAACACCCTTTCGGCAGGTGCGACGTCATGGGCCAACTCCTGGAGTTTTCCGATGGAGCGTGCGGCCATCACCACCTTTGCACCTTCCTTCCCGAAAAGCCGGGCGGAAGCCAATCCGATACCGGAACTGGCTCCCGTCACGATTATCACCTTGTCTGTGAAGAAACTCATTCTATAGTCATCCCGGCAATGTCCTCTCCGTCATACTGTCCTGCATCGAGTTTTGCCTTGATTTCCTTGAAAGCGTTGAGTGTGTAGTTGACATCGTCCATGGTGTGGGCCGCAGTGGAAACAATGCGGAAAATCACCATGCCCTTGGGGATCACAGGATAGATCACCATTGAGCAGAACACCCTGTAGTTCTCCCTGAGATCCTTGGCCATCTTCGTAGCCTGGGCAACGCCGCCGGCAATATGAACCGGAGTCACACAGGCCTCGGCCTCACCGATATCGAATCCCTCCTTGCGGAAACCGTCCTGGATGGCATGGGTAATCGCCCAGCATTTCTTGCGGAGCTCGTCTCCCTCCGGAGAATCGATGATCTCCATACGCTTGATGTTGCCTTCAACAAAAGCCATAGGCAGTGACTTGGCATACATCTGCGAACGCAGGTTGGCACGCAGGTAATTGATGATGTAGTGAGGACCTGCAACAAAGCCTCCTATCGACGCCATTGACTTGGCAAAAGCTCCGATGTAGAGATCGACCTCGTCCATGCAGCCGAGTTGCTCTGAAGTTCCGCGTCCATGCTCACCGAGCAGGCCAAAGCCGTGGGCATCGTCTATCAGGATACGGAAACTGTACTTCTTCTTCAGGGCGGCAATCTTGTCGATGATGCCCATCGCACCGGTCATTCCGAATACACCTTCGGTGATGAGGAGCACTCCTCCGCCGCCTTCCTCAGCCACCTTGCATGCCCGTGCAAGAACCTTCTCGCAGTCAGCAATGTCATTATGGCGATACTTGAATTTCTCACCGACATGCAGACGGATACCGTCAAGCAGGCAGGCGTGGCACTCTGCGTCATAGACAATCACGTCATGGCGTGCCGTAAGAGCGTCAATGGTTGAGACGATTCCCTGATAACCGAAGTTGAACAGGAAGGCATCCTCCTTCTTCTCGAACTCTGCGAACATGTGCTCCAGCTTCTCGTGAAGGCGGGTGTGGCCTGTCATCATGCGGGCTCCCATCGGATAGGCAAGACCCCATTTGGCTGCGGCCTCGGCGTCAGCCTTGCGCACCTCGGGATGGTTTGCCAGTCCGAGGTAGTTGTTGAGACTCCAGTTGAGAACCGGAATGCCGTTGAATGTCATGTGAGGACCGAGCTCGCCTTCAAGACGGGGATACATGTAATAACCGAAACCCTGGTTGAAGTACTGCCCTATCGGGCCGCCGCTGTCCTTCTTTATTCTGTCAAAAATGTCCAACATATCAGTAAGTATTAAGCGTCAATTTTAGCATAGTGAGCATTCTCCTCGATGAACTGGCGGCGAGGCGGTACGTCATCGCCCATCAGCATTGAGAACGTGCGCTCGGCCTGGGCCGCATTTTCAATGGTGATCTTCCTCAGGCGGCGCTTTGCAGGATTCATGGTGGTCTCCCACAACTGGTCCTCGGACATTTCGCCCAGACCCTTGTACCGCTGCACCGTGTAACCGCTGTCGGATCCCTTTCCGAGCTTGAGGGCAGCTTCCTCGCGCTGTTCTTCGGTCCAGCAGTAGATTTCCTCCTTGCCCTTCTTCACCAGATAGAGCGGAGGGGTAGCCAGATAGACATATCCGTTCTTGATGAGATCGAACATATAGCGGAAGAAGAATGTCAGGATGAGGCATGCTATGTGGGAGCCGTCGACATCGGCATCGGTCATGATCACGACCTTGTGATACCTGAGCTTGCTGAGGTCCATGTGCTTCTCACCCGTCTCGTCTTCCTGTGCCACCGTGACACCGAGAGCCGTGTAGATGTTGCGTATCTCCTCTGAATCGAAAGCCCTGTCACCTGCGGCCTTCTCGACATTCAGGATCTTTCCCCTCAAGGGAAGTATCGCCTGGGTATTGCGGTCACGCCCCTGCTTCGCGGTTCCACCCGCGGAATCACCCTCGACCAGGAAGAGCTCGCACTTCTCCGGATCACGGTTTGAGCAGTCGGCAAGTTTGCCGGGCATTCCGCCTCCCGTCATATAGCCCTTGCGCTGAACCATTTCGCGGGCCTTGCGGGCGGCATTTCTCGCAGTTGCCGCAAGCACGATCTTCTCTATGATCAGCTTGGCTTCCTTGGGATGTTCCTCAAGATATGTCTCCATAGCCGAAGATGTGGCCTGTGAAACTGCAGAAGTAACTTCCGGATTTCCAAGCTTGGTCTTGGTCTGGCCTTCGAACTGAGGTTCAGCCACCTTCACGGAGATCACCGCGGTAAGTCCCTCCCTGAAATCCTCGGGAGCAAGGTCTCCCTTGAACTTGTCCAGCAGCTTGTTCTTCTCGGCGTACTGCTTCAGTGAACGGCTGAGACCCATCTTGAAGCCCTGAAGGTGTGTTCCTCCCTCGATGGTGTTGATATTGTTGACGTATGAATATATCTTCTCGGAATACCCGTTGTTGTACTGCAGCGCGATGTCGATGGGAATCACCTTGTCGGAAGCCACGCATATCGGGTCAGGGATCAGAGTCTGCGCTCCCGCATCAAGGTATTCAATGAACTGGCTGAGTCCTTCGGTAGAATAGAAGACATCGGAACGGTAAACTTTCCTTCCGGTAGCCTTTGACTCTCCGGACGCCTCGTCAATCACGAACTCATCCACAAGTTCACGCCTGTCGGTAAGGGTGATTTTGATGCCCTTGTTGAGGAATGAAAGCTCCCTCAGGCGGGCCGCCAGGGTATCATACTTGTACACGGTGGTCTGCGTGAAAATGGTCGGATCCGGATGGAAGGTGATTGTCGTGCCGGAATCATCCGCAGTCCCCGTAACCTCCACAGGTCCGAGAGGCTTGCCCTTGGAATACTTCTGCACGAATATCTTGCCCTCCCTGTGCACCTCAGCGACCAGGCTGTCGGAAAGCGCGTTCACGCAGGACACACCCACACCATGAAGACCTCCGGAAACCTTGTAGCTCGACTTGCTGAACTTTCCTCCCGCATGAAGTACGGTCATGACGACCTCAAGAGCTGAACGGTGCTCCTTTTCGTGCATTCCGGTAGGGATTCCGCGCCCGTTGTCAACGACCCTGATGGAGTTGCCCTCAAGGATATCAACGTCAATTTTGTCGCAGAAACCGGCCATCGCCTCGTCTATGCTGTTGTCCACAACCTCATAGACAAGATGATGCAATCCACGCTCGGAGATGTCACCGATATACATGGAAGGGCGCTTGCGCACGGCTTCAAGACCCTCAAGTACCTGTATGCTGTTGGCGGAATACTGCTCTTCCGCTCTTCTCATCACTTCTTCTTTCTCTGTCATTTCTAAAACGAATAATCTTGCGAAGATACTAAAAATATTACAATTTCAGGAGAACACCGACGGTAATGTATGGCCCGGCCACGACATACCCGGGATGCTTTTCAATCTTCATGCCCAAAAGATTTCCGGCATTCATCCAGACACCCATCCTGCTGCTGAAGCGATACTCGAAATTCAGCCCGAGATCAACATATCCCGGAACCTCGGAAAGGCTGCCGTTCAAAGCCCTGCGGGCCGTTGCTCCCTCAACGCTTATTCCGGCAAAAATTCTGCGCAGCCAGTTGTAGCGAAAACTGAAATCGCCGCTCAGGCCCGAAGGGGCAAACGCGTCGGCTGCCACATATTTTGTTACGTGCCTCCAGTCAAGTCCGGCTTCGGCATCAACCCTTTCAGAAATCCACTTCATGTCCAGAGAGGCGTACGCAATGTCGGCATCAACGAAGCTGATGCTCCTGAGATATTCGAGCGGCATACCGCTCCTGCTGCTGTAGCCGCCACGAAGATCATACTGGAAATGCCCGCCGATACGGCCTTCCATCCCGATGAAAGCCCCGATCTTCTCTCTGGCAGAAGTCGGCACAGGAGAAAGAGCCGAGTAAAAATGGTTGAAGGATTTCAGATCAAGAAGGCTCAGCACCTCACGGCCTCCGGAAACGCCTGCATAAGCCTTGGTCGATCCGGAGAACATGTCAACCGACACATTGACCGCAGGGGCAAAATTGAAATTGCCTGAAGTCCCGTCCCACAGGTAATCTATGTCAGCGCCTGCATCAAAATCAAAAGCTCCGAGACTGAATTCAACATGTGGCGTGATGACGGCATGGCTGACGGCCAGATCGGAATATCCGTAGGGATTGTCCAGGGACTCGTTCTCAAAATTGAAATCAAGAAGGAAGGCACTCTTGCCGTTCACGACAGGCCCAACAGACCCGTAGACACGGAGATTGTTCTCGAGCGAATTGAGTCTCTCCGGTACGGGCTGACCCTCCTGGGCGTACTTCTGAAGCTGCGAATTTGCGCCGAAATGGTATTCGGCACCGACAAGGTACGAGAAATATGTCCGGCTTTTCTCCGCTGAGGCGAGCTCCACCGATGCGTGACCGGAATTCAGCGAGTTGAGCATGAACACGTCATTCGGATCGGAAGCGCCAGTGAATATTCCGTCATAACCCAGGCTGAACCTCAAGTCGGCACCTCTCAGTATCCAGTGGCCGCCCAAATTCAGCTTGTCGGAAAAATCGTGGCCGTTGAACCCTCCTAGAGCCCCGCTTCCGTCGGCGGCCGCCGCCCTCTGAGCATAATTCCCGCAATAGCCACTGCCGTTGTTGGTCAGGCCAAGCGTGAAATTGTCTCTGTCGACAGCTGTCCAGTACAGGTCGAGTACCGGACGCAGGGAATATCCGGCCCCGGCACGCAGAAGGAACCGGCTTCCGTCATAGGACATCGGGTCCGGAGTTATGCGTATTTCATACGGAGTGAACTCGTATGACCCCCTGTACGGAGAATCAAAGACCGAGTAGTCGAAATTATAGTCAAACTCGTATAATGAGTCAGGGACCTGGGAGTCCACGCCAAGCTTCCGGAAATCGGAAAACTTGGTTTCATACTCGTTTGTCACCTGAACGCTCTGGTTGATCTGAGCAATGGCCGGAACGCCGCATGCAAGCAGGACCGGCAGCATGAATCTAATTTTCATCATCTGTCTGCATTAGGTTTTCGAGTCTCTCGAGTCTCATCTTCACTCCGGCAGCAATGTCATCCTGTCCGGCGGCAGGCACGTACCCGTCGCGTATGCTCTCAAAAGTTGCCTTTGCCTGTGCATAGTTGCCTCTTTCAGCGAAAGAATCACCAAGCACAAGGTAGGCTTTCGCGAGCCAGTATGACTGGTCACCGGCGACCTGCGAGAAGTCATATACACCTTTCTCAACGGCAGCGAAATCACCTGTATCGAAGCTGTTCTGCACAAGGATGTAGCTTGCTTCGGCACCTTCCGCAGTGGACGGCTCCGAGGCAAGGGACCTGAAGATTTCCATTGCCTCGTCCCTGCGGGAGAGAGCCAGGCACGACTTGGCCTTCACATAGCTGGCCTCACGCTTCACGTCTTCCCCAACGGCAGGATCTGCAGCCACCAGATCACTCGCGGCAACGGCAGCAGCATAGTCCTTGCAGCGATACCCCGAACGCATCATGCCTATTTCCGCAGCCGTCTTGTTCTCGGCTATTCCTGTCAGCTCAAGCAGGGCAGAATAGCCTTCATACGCATTCTGGTAACGCTCCAGGCTATAGGAGAGATCGGCATACCGCAGCCTTGACATTTCGGCGAACGAAAGCTCTCCGGTGGACTTCATCGCCTCGGCATACCAGTCGCACGCCTTCTCCTTCTGGCCAAGGGCATTGTAGGCCTCCGCCAGATAGAACTGCACCTTGGGGACATTCTCTCCGCCGGGGAAACCGTCAAGGTACTTGAGGGCGGTATTGACCGTCTCGCCATAGCTTCCTGCAAGATAGAGCTGCTCGACAGTATTGAAGTAGACTTTCTCCCTGTCACCGTCCTCAGCGGCCGCTCCAAGGGAATTCTTCTCAAGGTATTCGAGATATTTCTCCGGCTCCTTCCTGGTCTGGAAAATGGACTCTATCGCAAGCATTGCCTCCTCGGCATACTCGCTTCCCGGCATCAGGTGAACGAGTTCGTCGTAATATCCGAGAGCCTTGTCATACTGCGACATGTTCCTGTAGACCAGTCCGAGTCCAGAAAGGGCCTTGGCGACATAGACACTGTCCTTTGTGGTACTGCGCAGGCGGGAAAAACTCTGCGCCGCGTCCTCGTTCATCTTCAGTTCCATCTGCGTCCGCCCGAGTTCATACAGGGCCTCAGAATAAAGCCATGCATCCGGAGAAGCGCCGCCGACCTGCATGAGCGTGGTCATCTTGCGGTTCAGGTCTCCGTCAAGCCCATAGGAAATGGCCTGCTGGTAATACGGATAAATGTCGTCGGGACCGAAAAATTCATCAAGAACCCTGCGGTAGGAATCGGCTGCAGCCTTGTAGTCGTGCCTGCCGAAATCGCAGTCCGCCCTGCGGTTCATCGCATCTTCGCGGTGCAGGGGGTTCCCCGAGAATATGTATGTGTCGAACCAGCGGGCTGCTGTCGCATAATCCTGGAGCTTGAAGTAGCAGTAGCCGATGCTGTACGGCAATATCTGCCCTTCTGCCATGTTGTACAGGGCAGAGCCGTTGTAAAGTTCAGTAAACACGGCCGCCGCTTCGGAATAGTTGCCTCCCTGATAGTAAGCCTCGCCAAGCCAGTAGCGCGCATACTGGTTAAGCCTGTCGGTCTTCGGAAGATAATAGGCCGTCGCCCTGAAATACGGCACTGCATCCCTGTAAGATCCGCTTGAGTAAAGCTGCTGCCCACGGAGGAAGTTGGCCTTGGTGTAGTTGTTCCTCATGTCCGGACTGAGCTCGTCAATATTGTCGTATGCGGCAATCGCGGCAGCATAGTCACGGTCATACAGGGCAGCGAGTGCCATATATCCGTAAATCTGCACTCCCCTCGCCTTTGTGGAATACCGCTTGATGTAGGAAGCAAAGCCTGAAGTGTCCTTGTTGAGGTCGAAGGCGAGCTTGGCGTAGTTGAATGCCGCGTCTTCCGTCATCTTTGCGTCATAGTTGACTGCAGCGGCTTCCTTGAATGCCTCCATTGCGGCAACCTGGTTGCGCGTGCGGATATATGAATAACCGAGATGATAATTCGCAATCTGGCCGAGAGAGTCGGTGCGGTCGGTCATCTGAGTGTACTTGTCGATTGCTCCCTGGTAGTCATGCACAGAATACAGCACCGTTCCGGCATAGAACCAGTCCTTGCGGTTCATCTCTTCCTTGCCGGAAAGCATGTCGTAGTATTCCATGGCGCTGTCGGCATCGCCAAGCACCAGATACGACTCGGAAATTATTCTCGCAAGCCTGTCCCTGCGCTCCGCCGGAGCATTTTCAAACATGGGAACGCCGTTCTCGACAACATATTCGTAGTTCTTCCTGTTGAACTCGCAGTCAACGATGTAGAAATTCGCGAGATCCGCAAAACGCGGGTCAGGCGCCGCAAGCCTGAAATGTTCCTCGGCCTCGGAAAAGCGGCTGCTGTTGTAGCAGATGACTCCCGAGACATACTGCCCGGGGGCAGTGAATTCCGAATGGCCAAGCGTCTCAAGAACCGCAAAGAACTGCAGGGCCTCCGGATTGCGTCCGACACAAAAGGCACTGTAGCCGCACTTGAACATGTATTCGGGCCTCTCGGATTCCTCAAGGACCGAAGACGGGACCTTGGAGAATTCCAGCATGGCCTCGCCGTATCTGCCCTCATCGAAAAGTATGCGTGCGTTCTCAAACCTTATGCGTCCCGTCAGGACAGTCGAAGGATAGTTCCTGTCGTACTCGTCCATGACCTCCCTGCAGTCGTCAGAGCGCATCTTCAGTGCACACAATACGGCATATCCCTCAGAAACGGGGTCAGGAGCCAGGCTCTCGAAAACGGTCCTTGCCCTTTCGTATATTCCGCTGCGATAGAGGCCGAGAGCCTCGCGGAAACTTTCCCTGCTGTCCGGACCGGAAGCATGTGCCACCGACGAAAACAGCATCAGCACGAGCAGCGCAAGCGCTGTCCTTTGGATTCTCATATCAGCAAACTATTACCATTAATTTACAAATTTACTCAATTTTGCGCTATATTTGCGTGTTGACGCAAAAACTTTTGCCCTGCAATGAGCGACGAAAATTCACCAATAATCTCATTCTCCGGAGCCGACATCCTCAACGGAGAGAGTCCTGTAATCTACGGACTTGACATGGAGGTGCTCCCGGGCCAGATTGTCTACATCGTGGGCAAGGTAGGTACCGGAAAGACATCCATCATCCGCACAATCACGGCAGAAAACCGGCTTCTCAAGGGTTCAGGCACGGTCTGCGGATACAATCTGCGCGAAATCAGGGAGAAGGACATCCCTTTCCTGCGCAGAAGACTTGGCGTAATTTTCCAGGATTTCCAGCTCCTGATGGACAGGACTGTCCACGACAATCTCGCATTCGTGCTGAACGCTACCGGCTGGAAAGATGCCAGAAGCATGGAAGACCGCATCCGGCAGGTCCTTGAGGCCGTGGGCATGCAGACCAAGGCCCACAAGATGCCTCACCAGCTTTCCGGCGGAGAACAGCAGAGAATCGCGATAGCCCGTGCAATACTGAACGATCCGGAAGTGATCCTGGCCGATGAGCCGACAGGAAATCTCGACGGGGAAACTGCAGAGGAAATTCTGCAGCTGCTGCAGAAGATCAATGGCAGCAAAGGTACCGCGATCGTGATGGTTACGCACAACAGAAGCATCTGCGAGCGCTGGCCTGGCCGTGTTTTCGAGACAAAGGACGAGGCATGCACGGAGATAAAATGACCGTCGGCGAGAGATACGAAAAAATCATCGGCTACTTCCGCGACAATGTTCCTGTTGCGGAATCGGAACTGAACTTCAAGTCACCGTACCAGCTGCTTGTTGCAGTGATGCTTTCCGCCCAGTGCACCGACAAACGCGTCAACATGGTTACGCCGGCCCTGTTCGAAGCCTATCCAGGCCCCGCAGAACTGGCCGCAGCCAGACCGGAAGAAGTCCTGGGCTACATCAGGTCAGTAACATATCCCAACAGCAAGGCTGCGCATCTTGTCGGAATGGCCCAAAAACTGATTTCCGATTTCGGAGGAGAAGTCCCTTCCGAAATTCCCCAGCTCATGTCGCTCCCCGGAGTGGGACGCAAAACCGCAAACGTGGTGGCATCCATAACCTGGGGCGAGCCTGTCATTGCCGTTGACACTCATGTATTCAGGGTGGCACGGCGTCTGGGGCTGTCGGACGGCAAGAACGTGAGGGAAGTCGAACTTGACCTCGAAGCGCACATTCCCGAAGAACTCAGGCCCATTGCCCATCATTGGCTGATCCTGCACGGAAGATACATCTGCACTGCCTCCAGACCGAAATGCACCACGTGTCCCCTCTCCGGATGGTGCAGGGAAAACGGCAAGTGAAAACCGGAACTTATGCGCGGTCAGCACGAGGCCACGTCATCCCCGCAAATGCGCCGTGCTACAATCAGCAGGTTCCCGCTACAGTCAGTATGGCAGCCGAAAATGTGCTTTCCTCCCCCGGGACGGCATCCGATGCGCCTCATGAGTTCGGCACTGTCCATCCTGATATTCCTTGCGCTCACGTCAGCTTCAGGGCATGACGACCTCAGCAATCTCGTGGACTCGGCATTCAGCGGCAGCACACGCTCAATGATGTACCTTCTGAAAAACGTTTCAGGAGGCAGAACCGGGCTGCAATTTCCGCCAATGCCGCCGGAAACGTACAGATGGGTCGAAGGAGCAAGCTTGCATATCCCGAAACGGCTGCATACCAGTTTGAACGCTCCTGATTTCAGGATTCCGGCCGACGGTTCCAGGAGCAGCTGCCCGGGACGGACTTCCTCAGCCGGAACGTACACGGCCTTGTCCTCATCCTCCGGCATGAATTCAAATGTCCGCTCAGCCCTGCCAAGTTCAACCACCCGGATGCCGGCGAAGGAGGCTCCGGAACGCAGCAGACACAGAAGTTCCTTGACTTCTCCGCCTATGCTGACCACATGAAGCTTCTCGAGCATGCCTCCAAAACGGGAAAGCAGCACACTGATGTCGGCCATTGGCGAGAGTTTCACCATCAGACGGCAAGCCTTTTCGAGAATCCCGGGCGCAAGCGCCCCGATATCCGGCGAGCAGTCTTCGAGCCTGAACACTTTTCGGCCGGAAACATCCCGCCTTGCCGGATCCGCATAGGCCATTTCACACTCCGGAAGGTTGCTGTCTTCCCCGATTTCTTCACAGTGAAACTCGATGTTGTCAATGCCAAGCACAGAGCAGTTGTGCCTTGCCGCATCGACCAGGGCAGGATTCTTCTCGTAATACACGACCTTGTCGGCAACTGCCGCAAAGGCCGAAGCATCCGAACCGAGACCTCCGGTAATGTCGCAGACAGTACCCAGTCTGCCACCCGCCCATTCAAGCGCAACGGCTGCCTTGTAAGATGCCGCGGCCGAAGAAGAGCACTGTTCGAGAGCCAGCGCGGAAGGGACAAGCACATCAAGACCGGACCATCCGGGGAGCTTGCGGGCCAGTTTTCTTTCGCGCTCGCCGTCGAGCGACTGAAGTATGGATGCGAAACTCTTTTTGTTTTTCACCGCGGCAAATGTAACAATTAATGCTCTTTTTTCGTACTTTTGAAAGTTACAACAGAAATGACCAATAAAACCAAAATACCGATGAAAGAATATGAAATGAGAGCCAAGGCCTGGCTCGAAGGAGATTTCGATCAGGAGACAAAAATGAAAGTGCGCCAGATGCTGGGAGGAGACCCTGCAGAACTGGAGGATGCTTTCGGAAAGAATCTTGAGTTCGGCACCGGAGGCCTCAGAGGCATAATGGGAGTCGGGACCAACAGGATGAACAAGTACACGGTCGGCATGGCCACCCAAGGACTGGCGAACTATATCCTTTCCCACAGCAGCAGCGACGACCCGAAAGTCTGCATTTCATACGACTCCAGGAACCATAGCAAGGAATTCGCAAAAATAACAGCCGAGGTGCTTTCAGCCAACGGCATTCATGTCTACATCTTCGACAATATCCGCCCCACTCCCGAGATGAGCTACGCGGTGCGCCTCAAGAAGGCCACGGCCGGCGTGATGATCACGGCATCCCACAATCCCAAGGAATACAACGGCTACAAGGTCAGCTGGTCTGACGGCGGACAGGTGACATCTCCTGTCGACAAGGAGATCGTTGCCGAAGTGGCGAAGATCACCGATCCCTCCATGGTCAAGTTCGAATCCGGACTGCATTGCGGGGAGATTGAGGCAATGGGAAGCGACGTCGACGAATCCTACGTGAACGACCTTCTTTCCCTGAGCCTCAGCCCCGAATCTTGCCGCAGGCACAATGACCTTAAAATCGTCTATACGCCACTCCACGGTTGCGGTGTGCGCCTGGTGCCCGAAATCTTGGGAAGACTTGGTTTCAAGAACATAATCCATGTGCCCGACCAGGACATCTCTGACGGGAACTTCCCGACCGTTGTCTCTCCCAATCCGGAGGAGCCGGCTGCCCTCAAGCTCGCCCTCGAGAAGGCCGAGGAAACCGGAGCCGACCTGGTTATGGGAACCGACCCTGATTCCGACCGCCTCGGAATCGCCGTACGCGATGACAGCGGCAAGATGGTGCTCATGAACGGCAACCAGACAGCATCGATGCTTACATATTACATTTTGAGCCGCCGCAAGGAACTGGGCACGCTTGGCGAAGGAAAATATGTCGTCAAGACTATAGTGACCACCGAGCTCATCACCGAGATATGCAGGAGCTTCGGCATCCCGGTCTACAACGTGCTTACCGGATTCAAGTACATTGCCGAAGTTGTCAAGAGAAACGAAGGCAAGGGAGAGTTCGTATGCGGAGGAGAGGAGAGCTACGGGTTCAACGTCGGAGAATTCGTCCGCGACAAGGATGCACAGGTCAGCGCAATGATGGTTGCGGAATGTGCGGCATGGGCTGCCGACCAGGGGCTCACAATGTACCAGCTGCTCCAAAAGATCTACAGGGAATACGGCTACCGCAAGGAAGGGCTTGTATCCGTGGTACGCAAGGGAATTTCAGGCGCGCGCGAGATACAGCAGATGATGGCCGGCCTCCGCGCCAATCCGCCGAAGGATCTCTGCGGTTCCCCGGTTGTCAAGGTCATCGACTATCTTGAACCCGAGAAGACTGGACAGCCTTCATCCAACGTGCTCCAGTTCTTTGACGAGGCGGGAGACGTGGTTTCGGTACGTCCTTCCGGCACAGAGCCGAAGATAAAGTTCTATTTCGGAGCGAAGGGCGACGATGCCGACGCCAAGATAGAAGCACTGAAGAAGCAATTCTGCTGATCAGCAGAGACAACAAGCAAGAGGGAGGCCTTTCGGTCTCCCTCTTGCTTTGTCATGAATTCTACCATGTCATTTCGAGTCTCTCGATGTCCTCCTCGACAAGGCTGGTTCCGATCTGCACCTCAATGAGATTCAGCGGCGTGATGGCCTTCAGCCCGTGCAGCTCTCCCTTCCGGATGTGCACCACGTCTCCCGCCTTCACCCTCTTCAGCTCTCCCTCCAGCTTCAGCTCACCCTCTCCGCTCACGAACGTCCACACCTCCTCACGGCAACGGTGCCGCTGGTAGCTGATGTTGCACCCCGCCCTGAGGTACAGGTTCTTCGTCAGTGACTCCACTCCGTCCGGCCCCTTCGTCCTGTCAAGCACCCGGTAGCTCCCCCCACCGGCGCTCCTCGTACATCGGCCTGTCCACCAGATGCTCCACGTATCCCTTGATGTTCT
>CABUIX010000034.1 GCA_902491795.1 uncultured Bacteroidales bacterium
TGGTATCTCAGATGCTGATAGTGCCATCCTTGATCAGAGTGCAGTACGAGTCCTTCCGGTATATCGGGCATCCTCAATTGAGCACATATAATAATTCCCGACACAAAAACCAACAATAGCCGATAATGAATATTGAATAACCGGGGAAAAGACTTTGTCAAAACGGTGTACCGGCAGAATCTGTCTGGCGAATTCCGGCATTCGGGGTCTGACAGGCAAGAGCTGGCGCTTGATGTCTGTCTGGCAGAGGACAGACATTCCAGGATAGCGGAGTTCCTGCAATTGACCTGTCGCACCGAAGTGCCCTGGAGCGGCCTGGAAGAGGGGTGAGTGCGACAGGTCTCACGAAAAATGGTAGACCTGTCGCAGCAGCAGGCCCTGCAGGCCCTTGGGAGGCCGGTCCGTGCGACAGGTCAATTGCAGGAAAGCAGGATTGACACAAAGAGATGAGCTCAAGAAGAAGTACCGTAGACTGGAGACTCCAATGAAAAGCGCCGTCGAAGGAAGATCCACCATGGGACAGCATCAGAAGCGTCACAAAGAAGTTCTTGCAGAATAGCTTGACTCGGCTGCGAAGAGTGGCATTTCCCAGTACCATTTCACAAGTCAGGCAAACTGTCAGCTGCCCGCCGCCGGAGTCATCTTCCGCCGCAAACATCCGGATCTCCCCTGATAATGAAGATTCAGAAGACAAAAAGAGTAAATTCGCGTCATGGACTACGCGTTGATAACAGGAGCCTCTTCCGGAATAGGGCTGGAATATGCCCGGCAGCTTGCAAGCACCGGCCATAATGTGATAATCGTAAGCAACCGCAACGACGACAACAGGAGAGTCGCTGCGGAAATAGCCGCCGAATACTCTGTGTCGGCACTGCCTATGTACGCCGATCTGTCGCAGGATGGAGCCGCCGAAAGCATCCACGATTGGGTTACCGGACAGGGGTTGACTGTAGATATACTGATCAACAACGCCGGAATGCTTCTCTTCTCGACGCTCGAACATACCGACCCGGCAAAACTCAACCGCATAATAGCCCTGCATTGCACAACCCCGACGCAATTGTGCCGTCTGTTCGGCAGCGACATGAAGAACCGCCGCTCCGGGCATATCCTGATAATGTCGTCGATCACGGCATGGACTCCTTATCCGACGATATCACATTATGGCGCAACAAAAGCTTATCTTCGAAGTTTCGGCCAGTCACTGTGGTACGAGTTGCGCGATTATGGCGTGAGCGTCACCACCGTCTTCCCCTCGGCCGTGGATACGCCGCTGTACAGTCTGGAAGCGAAAACCCGCAGGGTTCTCTCCAGGACCGGTCTTATGATGAGCGCCCCGAAGCTGGCCCGGCTCGGGCTAAAGGCAATGTTCCGCAGACGACGCCGCTGCATTCCCGGTTTTGCCACGAAGCTGGAATATCTCATCTGCTCGCTGCTGCCGGCCCATGCGCTATTGCCACTGCTGCACATTCCGCCAGTGAAAAGGCTCCTGTCGCGGCTTTAGAGAACAGGACTCCAAGGAACAAGCGATTTCCGCTTTTCATATATTTCAGGCATATTATTTGTACGATTTTACCCGTTTGGTCGAAAATTCCAAAACTTACTGAAAATGAGCAAGGACGTAAGAAAGAAGATAATCGAAGCGGCGTCGGAGGTGTTCTCCGTCTACGGTTATGAAAAAACAACCGTCGAAGACATTGCCAAATTGGCAGACAAGGCGAAGACGACAGTCTACTATTACTTCGAAGGCAAGGCCGAGATATTCGCAGCCGCCCTCGAAGATGAACTATCTGCCATGAGCGAAGCCCTTTCTGACTATCGAAGAACAGAGCCCGACAGAATTGTCCAGAACTTCCGGGAATACCTCAAGAAACGGATTGAAGTGATACTTGACTCCAGACTTTACAAAAAATTCCTGCCTGAAATGCTGAAACGCGACAACAAAAGCGAACTCAACAGCATCTTTATCAAGGCCCGTTCAGCATTCGACACCTCCGAAAGGGCATTTTTCAAGGCAATATGCTCATACGCCAAGGCAGCCGGCGCACTAGACAGCAAGGTCAAGCCGGAAATTTTCGCCGAGATGCTGGGAATGGTGCTGAACGGGGCTGAAGTCCAGATCCTGCTGTCCGATGACAAGGCGGCATCCATGGCGACCTATGAAGAGATGGTCAACTTCATTACAAACACGAAAAACTACAATTTATGATGAAAAGGATATTGTTCGCGGCCGCACTGATTGCTGCCGCCTGCTCATGCTCAAAGGAAGGGGCAGCGAGATTCGAAGGTTACTATTCCTACAAACTGAGCGGAACCATAAGTTTCGAAGCCACCACCGCATCCTCGACTTCAACGGAGATTGCGCCTGACAAGATGACATTCAGCATAATGCCTGAATCCGGACAGCTGAACATCCTCACGGAAGACAGGAAATCCGGCTCAATCGTCATGACGATGAATGCCGTAGGCGGAGACGCCACGACCACGACAGGAAAGGCACAGGGCAGCGCCCTTACCCTTGACGACTGCACCAAGCGCGTAAACTTTGACCTCAGCAGCACCGCACTGGAGAGAGGACAGAGTTTCACGCTGAGCGGAAGCGGCAAGAGACTTGACGATGTCCTAATAATAGACTTTACGGCAAGCGGCACGATGGACTACCTCGGACGCAGCTACGTGGTTACAGACAGCGACATTAATTGTGTAGCAAGACTCAACGACCGATGAAAAGAGTTGCATTTTATGTCATGCTCCTGCTCTCAGCTGCAGGATGCGCACCCAAGTCACAGGGAATTGAAGGTGCAGACAAGGCGCCGGTCGCCGTGCGTGTGCAAAGGATCTCCGGCAAAAGCACTTCAGAAACAATAAGCTACGTCGGCACTGCAGAAGCCGGCAGGTCGACAGTGGTGTCCGCGCCGAGTCCGGGCCGTCTCGTCTCACTATACGTCAAGAGAGGAGACAGAGTGGAGGCCGGACAGGCAATAGCACAGATAGAATCCCAGACCGTGCGCAGCGCATGGCAGATGGCCCAGGCAACCCTTGAACAGGCCGAAGACGGCTACAACAGGGCAATGCAGGTGTACAGTTCCGGGAGCATATCCGAAGTGCAGATGGTCGAGATCAACACCAAGCTGACCCAGGCCAGGGCATCTGCCGAGGCAGCGCAGAAAGCCCTTGACGACTGCACGCTCAGGGCTCCTTTCGACGGCTATGTCTCCGAAATCATGGCCGAAGAAAGCGTGCAGCTCAACATGCTTGAGCCCGTGGCACGCATAATGGACATTTCAGAAATCATAATCCGCTTCCCGGTACCGGAAAGTGAAATAAACTCTCTGGAAATAGGCCAGGAAATAACCATTGACGTGGCAGCCACCGGCTCCACCGCTCTTTCGGGAAAGGTACTTTCGAAGGGCATCTCGGCCTCCCCGCTTTCACACAGCTATGACTGCACCGCGAGCCTCGATGCAGGACCCGGCAAACTCATGCCAGGAATGGTGTGTGAAGTTCACGTGAAGGAAGGCGGCAATGCCGGCCCGGTGATTCCTGCATCAGTAATCCAGACAGGCACCGACGGGAGGTATATATGGACAGTCCGTGACGGAAAAGCCTGCAAGACCGCCGTCAAGGTCGGAGGCTTCTCCGGCACAGGAGTAATCATAACAGAAGGACTGGACGAGGGAGACCTCGTCATAGTCGAAGGCTATCAGAAGGTTTCATCGGGAATGAAGGTCACGACTGAGGAGAATCAATAAAATGAACAACAGGAAATCACCTCTGATACTCTGGACTATCCGGCAGAAATCAATAATCTACCTGATTCTGGCCGTGCTCGTGGGCATAGGCATCTACGGAATCTGGAAGATGAACAAGGACGAATATCCCTCGTTTGAAATCAAGCAGGGACTGGTGGCGGCCGTTTACCCAGGAGCCTCTTCTCTCGAGGTCGAGGAACAGGTTGCCAAACCCGTGGAGCAGGTCCTGCTGTCGTTCGACGAAGTCAACAGCCAGAACCTGCAGATAACGTCAAAGGACGGAATCTGCTACATGCTTGTGGACCTGACATCTCCTGCCAGGACCAAGGATGAAGTATGGTCGAAGATCAAGATGAAGCTAAACGAGACCAAGAGCACCCTTCCTCCTGGAGTGCTGGCTCTTGTAGTGGTGGACGACTTCGCCTCAGTTTCATCTTCTCTGATTGCGATGGAATCTGACGACAAGAGCTACACCGAACTCAAGGAGCTGGCCGACGAGCTTCAGGAAAGGCTGAGGAAAATCCCTGAGCTGGCGGCTGTCACGATATACGGTGATCTCGGGGAGGAGATAGCCGTGACCGTGGACATGGAGAAGCTCTCGAGCTACGGAATATCCCCGGCAAGCCTTATGCTTGGCTACCAGAGTTCTTCACTGCAGGTTCCGAGCGGAAGCTTCAACACCGGCTACGCAAATTCGCCGATACATGTCGAGTCTCCGATAAGCAGCGAGCAGGAAATCGCCGACAGGATAGTCTACAGCGACCCCGCAGGCGGGATTGTCCGGCTCAAGGACATAGCGACTGTTGAAAGGCGATACAAGGATCCCGATTCATTTGTCAACTTCAACGGCCACTCGGCGCTTATAATTTCCGTCGAGATGCGCCCGGACAATGACATAGTGGCGTTCGGAAAAGAACTCGACAAGGTGATAGGCGAATATGAGCAGGAACTTCCGGAAAGCGTGACGCTCACGAGAATCACCGACCAGCCCAAACTGGTCAAGAATTCGGTGTTCTCCTTCCTCAGGGATCTCGTGGTGTCAATGCTGGTGGTGATACTCGTTATGCTGATGCTGTTCCCGATCAAGTCGGCTCTGATTGCAAGTTCCGGAGTACCCGTCTGCACGGCAGTCGCTCTCGCCGTAATGTTCCTTACGGGAATAGGGCTCAACACCGTGACGCTTGCGGCTCTGATTGTGGTGCTGGGAATGATAGTCGATGACTCCATAATCACGATGGACGGCTATATGGGAGAACTCGGCAAGGGAATGTCGAGGGAAGAGGCCGCACAGTCGAGCGCGAGGGAGTTGGTACTGCCCATGGTGACGGCCACATCCGCCATAAGCCTGATGTTCTTCCCCACCCTGGGCATCATAACCGGGTATCTGGGAGACTTCGTGACTTACTTCCCCTGGGTAGTGGCAATTGCGCTCACGGCATCGCTCGCGTATGCAATCTTCGTGGTCCCCTCTCTCGAGGTCAGGTTCATACGCTCGGCCAACGTGGAGCAGAACAACATATTCTCCCGCATACAGAAGAAGTTCTTCACCGGCCTGCAGAAAGCCTACGATGCTGCTCAGGACTGGTGCTTCCGCCACCCGAAACTTACCATAACAGCCGGCATCGGCTCCGTCGCACTGGCGGTGGTGCTGTTCTTCCAGCTGAACATCCAGATGATGCCTCTGGCGGACAGGGACTTCTTCGCAGTGGAAGTCACCCTCGACAGCAATGCCGGACTTGACGACACCAAGGCCGTAGTGGATTCGCTTCAGGACATGATGCTGCGCGACAACAGAATAGAGTCAGTAACCTCGTTCATAGGCAACAGTGCACCTCGCTTCACCGCGACCTACACCCCGGCCACTCCGGCCCCGAATTATGCACAGCTGATTGTCAACACCAAATCCATCGAGGCGACCAAGCAGATACTGCCCGAATACGAAGAAAAGTACGAACACTGGTTTCCTGAGGCCCTGATCCGGATCAAGCAGATGGACTACCAGGCCGCAACTCCTATAGAGATACGCGTCCAGGGTGCCGAACTTGAGACGATAAAACCGGTAGCCGACACCATAAGGGCTCACATGCAGCAGATGAACCATGAACTCAAATGGGTACACAGCACCGTTGACGACTACATCAGCTGCGTGGAAGTAAAACTCAACGCAGACGAGGCGGCAAGACTCGGCGTCAACAAGGCAATGCTTTCGCTTTCAATTGCAGGAAGCCTCAACGGACAGACACTGGCCTCCCTGTGGGAAGGTGACAAGTCAATTCCTGTCAACCTCTACAGCGCCGGCCTCTCCGGCGACGTTCCGTACGACATGATAGGGAACCAGCAGGTCAGCACCTCAATTCCGGGCCTCAGCGTGCCGCTGCGCCAGGTCGCAAGCATCGAACCGGGCTGGGAGCCCGCGCAGAGAATGCGTTATGCCAGCGAAGAGACAATCACAATCTCCGCCGACATGAAAACCGGACAGAGCCAGCCGGCATCCATGAAAGAAATTCGGAAATTCATTGACGGTCTCGAGCTCCCTGAAGGAGTGCACATCAGCTACGGCGGACTCACGGCCATCAACACCGGCGTGATTCCGCAGATCCTGCTCAGCTTCATCTGCGCTGTGGCCGTGCTGTTCATCTTCCTTCTGATACATTTCCGGAAGATTTCAATTGCGGTGCTCACCATAGTGCTCAGCTCACTGTGTCTGTTCGGGGCATTTCTGGGACTGTGGGTGTTCGGCCTGGATTTCAGCATCACCGCCGTACTCGGCCTGATAAGTCTCGTGGGAATAATAGTCCGTAACGGAATCATCCTGTTCGAATATGCTGAAGAGCTGCGCTTCACGGGCGGTCTGCCCGTCAAGGAAGCTGCCGCGATGGCCGGAAAGCGCCGTATGCGCCCCATATTCCTCACGTCATGCACCACCGCTCTCGGAGTGCTGCCGATGATTCTGAGCGGAGACCAGCTGTGGCTTCCCATGGGTGTGGTAATATGCTTCGGCACCCTGCTATCCGTAATCATGATAACCCTGATCATGCCGGTTTCCTACTGGCAGATCTTCAGAAAGGACAAACGTCCAAAGGAGGCTGTGAAATGAAAAAGACAATATTGCCGGCATGCATTGCGGCCGTTCTCGCCTGCTGCCTCCCGGCTTCCGCCCAGGAAATCCGGCTCACGCTCGAGGAGTGCCGCGAGATGGCGATGCAGAACAACAGTTCCGTGGTCGGGGCTGCCCTTGACCTGAAGGCGGCTGAATTCCAGAAGCAGGAAGCTTTTGCCGAATATTTCCCGCGCGTGAGCGTCATGGGATTCGGCTTTCTGGCCTTTGATCCGCTGCTCGAGATAGGCGTCAAGGACATCTTCGGCAACAATGACTTCAGCAACAACCTTCAGGGCATCATTGATTCCTACGCCCCGATGTACGGAATCTCACCGTACTATTCCACAATGAGCCAGGGTTATCTCGCCGGAATCAGCGTGATGCAGCCCCTGTTTGCCGGAGGAAGGATAGTGAACGGCAACAGGCTCGCAAGCCTCGGCGTGGAGGCGGCAAGGCTGCAGCAGAGCGTGCAGCACCGCAGCACCGTCGAGGAAATTGACGGCTACTACAATCAGGTGGTGTCCCTGCAGGAGAAACAGCAGACGCTTGATGGATTCCTGGAATTCGTGGACACGCTCTACCGTGACGTCTCCGCCGCATACAATGCCGGACTCGTTACGGAAGACGACCTGCTGCAGGTCACGCTTAACCGCAACCAGCTGCGTTCTTCGCAGGTGCAGCTGCAGAACGGAATTCGCCTCGCAAAGATGAACCTGCTGAATTCGATAGGAAAGGACTACACGGTCATCAGCGCAAACGCCTCAGATGAGCATCCATACATAGATTCGATCGTGCTTGCCGACAGCGACAGCATCCCGATGCCTCCGGAGCACTATTACGCCGACGAAGAAAGTGTCGCCGCATCGATGGAGGAAACGCGTCTGCTGGAACTTCAGGTGGAAGCTGCAGAGCTTCAGAAGAAGATGGCCCTCGGCGAAGCGCTCCCGCAGGTAGCCGTGGGAGCCACATACGGCTACTATGACTTCATGGACAAGGGCAACTTCAACGGGCTGGCTTTCGCCACTGTCCAGATTCCCATATCACAGTGGGGCAAGACCTCCGCACAGATGAAGCGGTTGCAGACACAGGTAGATAAGGCGGCATCACAACGGGACTATCTGCAGTCTCAGCTGATACTCAGCGTCCGCCAGAAATGGGTGGAACTGACATCCAGCTGGGACCAGTACCAGCTTTCGCTTGATTCCGAATCCGCCGCCGAGGCTTCGTTCGGCAGGGTAAAACGCAATTATGAGGCAGGGAGAGTCACGCTTTCGGAACTGCTGCAGTCACAGGCCAACCTCAGGCAGGCAGCCGACGCAAGGACCGAGGCCCTCAATGCCTATCGCCAGGCCCTGCAGAAATGGCTGGACCTGTCAAAATAATTTTGGCTTGTCGCCATTGATTCGTAAATTTAGCGGAAACAAAACCTTCAGAAATGCTCTTCACCCTTTTGCAAACACCAGCTGTTGAAGAAGTGGCTACAGAAGCCGCCGATTCAGTCGTCGTTGGCATAGAACAGTTCGCACACGATCTTGTAACAAATCCTACCGGGACTCTGCAGAACCTCGGTCAGGACATAGTCAACTTCGGACTGAAACTCCTTGCCGCCATAGTCATATACCTGATCGGTGCATGGCTGATACGGAGAATCAAGAAAGGACTGTCGAGGATGTTCGTCAGGAGAAACACCGACAAGGCCCTGGCGTCATTCCTGATGAGTTTCACGACCATAGGATTGACAGCGCTGCTGATCGTTATCACCATCAGCACGCTTGGAGTGAACACCACCTCTATCGCTGCCCTGATAGCGGCTGCAGGTGTAGCCATCGGCATGGCCCTGAGCGGCACGGTACAGAACTTTGCCGGAGGCATAATGATCCTAATGTTCAAGCCTTTCAAGGCAGGAGACTACATTGAGTCACAAGGATATGAGGGAACCGTAACCGCGGTGACAATTGTAAGCACCACGATAACCACCTACGACAACAGGGCAATCATTCTGCCGAACGGTGCGCTTTTCAACGGGAACATCAACAACTACTCACGCAACCCGCTCCGTCGCGTGGACTGGAAAATCGGAGTGGAATACGGTACCGACTCGGGAAAATGTGCAGACAAGCTTCTTGAACTGGTCAAATCCGACCCCAGGGTTCTTGATTCCAAGACTCCAGGTGCGGCTGATCCTGTAGTGGTGCTCTCTTCTCTCGGTGACAGCGCGGTAGTGTTCTCGGTTAAAGCCTGGGCAAAGACAGAGGACTACTGGGGAGTGCTTTACGACTACAACAAAAAGGTATATGACGAACTGCCCAAGGCCGGCATAGACTTCCCCTTCCCGCAGATGGACATTCATGTTCACGATGCTACGGAAAGTACTCCGGCGAACGCAAGGAACAAATAAACTATCTTTCGCAGGTAATCGTTGTGTAGCCGGCTGTGAACAATGGATCCGAGCCAAAGTCCGAGAGCCACGGCCGGCAGTGCCAGCAGCGCGGACCGGCACACCGTCCCCGTCACGAACCCGCTGTTCCATCTGAACAGGGTCATCATGATGTTTCCGCACACGAAATAGCACTGGGTGGCGGCCATGTATTCGTCCTTGTCTTCGGACGAAGCCATGAAATACACGGCGGCCGGAGGTCCCTGCATCGCAAACAGGCCTCCGAGAATGCCGGACAGGGCTCCCAGAGATATCTGAACCGGGATGGTCGGCCTCAGATGGACCTTGTCATTGAAGAAAAACAGATAGATGCTCAAAATTATCAGCGCTATCCCGAACAGCCTCTTCAGGGAATGCCCGTCAACCACAGTGAGCACCTTCACTGAGAAATACGACAGCACAAGAAACGTCAGCAGAATGGGCAGCAGTTTCTTCAGGTGAAGGTGCCTGCGCTTCCTGATTGCAGGCACAATGGCCATGCATGCCGCAAGAATGCCGGAAAGCGCGGTCGCCTCGCCGTATGAGGGCATGACGGAAGGAAGCATGGTCATCATGACTATGCCGAAGCCGAAGCCCGTGATCCTCTGCACAAAACTTGAGAGGGCGGCAAAAGCGGCGATCAATGTCAACGTAAGGGCTGTCGTCATCTTCAGATTACGCAATTTAGCCAAATTATTGCTATCTTGCAGCAATTACACAAAATATTTATTAACCAATAGCAATGAAACTTTCCATTTCCCTGGCAGCCGCTCTCGTCTTGGCAGCCGCAGCCAGTTCATGTTCCGGAAACGGACAAGCCTCAACCCAGGCCATCAATGACACAAACACTCCCCTGCATCTGCTTCAGCCGGACTACAAGATTCCCTACGGCGTTCCGGAAAAGCAGGCCGTAAAGGCCGATCTGGACAGGATTCTCGCGTTCCTCGACAAGGCCACTCCCGCAGCAATGGCTGAAGACGGCAAACTGCAGCAGGGTTCATTCCGCCTTGCGAGCTACGAATGGGGCGTCACATATTCAGCGATGCTGAAAGCCGGAGAAGTCACCGGAGACGACTCCTTCACGAACTACACCGTTAGCAGGCACAGTTTCCTCGCCGAACAAGCCCCCAAGTGGAAAAAGATCTATAACGAAGGAGGCGAAGTTGACGGACAGATGAGGCAGGTCGTTGCCCCGAAGGTCCTTGATGACGCCGGAGCCGTCTGCGTTTCGATGATAAGGGACCTGGTCATTCACCCCGAACTGGAACTGCGCCCCATCATTGACCACTACATGAACGTGATAGAGAACGAATACCGCCTCACCGACGGCACTCTCGCCAGGAACAGGCCGCTTCCCAACGCAGTTTGGCTTGACGACATGTTCATGGGCGTCCCTGCAATCGCCTGGTACGGCAAGATGACCGGCGACACCAGGTATTTCGACGAGGCCGTCAAGCAGATCAGGCTGTTCAAGGAAAAGATGTGGGTTCCCGAGAAGAAGCTTTTCCGCCACGGATGGATTGAGTCCATGAAGGAACACCCGGCATTCCACTGGGGCCGCGCCAACGGCTGGGCCATCCTCACTCTCTGTGAGGTTCTCGATGCCCTGCCTGAGAACTATCCCGCCCGCGAAGAACTTCTTGACCTCTACCGCCAGCATGTGAGCGGCCTCCAGGCCCTTCAGAGCAGCGAAGGATTCTGGCACCAGCTTCTTGACCGCAACGACTCATATCTCGAAACTTCAGCTACGGCAATATTCGCCTACTGCTTCGCCCACGGCATAAACGAAGGATGGATCGACGCGCAGGCATACGGGCCCTCAGTCTGCCTTGCCTGGAACGCAATCTCAACCATGATTGACGAGGAAGGCAAGGTTAACGGAACCTGCGTCGGTACCGGAATGGGCTTTGACCCCGCATTCTACTACTACCGTCCGGTCAGCCCTTATGCAGCCCACGGATACGGTCCCGTGATATTCGCCGGAGCGGAAATCATCAGGATGCTCAACAACACCTATCCCAGACTCAATGACAGCGCCGTGCAGTTCTACGACACCGACATGTCTGACAAGGGGGCAATCTTCTCAGTCGAATAGCACTATGAAGAAATTTGTCGCGCTCATGACCTCCCTGCTGATTTCGGCAGGGGGTGTCGTTTTCGCCCAGGAGAACAGCTGGGACAGCATCCACCATGTGACGATTGACGAAGCGGAAGCGAACTTCGCCGAAACTCCGTCAGCATTTGCAAGCCATGTAATCTGGGGCTGGGAAGGGCCGATGGACATCGGCACCATACGCCATGACCTGGATTCCATCAAAACCAAGGGATTCCGCTCCGTGATTTTCGAAGCCGGATATCACCTGCCTTACGAGTATCTGTCCGACGACTGGTTCAAGGCCATCCGCCAGGCCGTCAAAGAGGCGAAAAAGAGAGACCTCAAGGTCTGGATAATCGATGAGGGCAAATACCCCAGCGGCTTCGCCGGAGGCAAGTTCACGAAAGAGCGCCCTGACCTCAGGATGCAGGCGGTCATCGCTGTCGACACAGTAAGCGTGGCGGCCGGAGAATCAGTCAGGGACCTGAGGCTTGACCCGAGGGCAATAAGCGCCATAGCCCTGAGCCGCAGCGGGGCTCCGAGCCGCATCGTACCTGTTGAGAATGCCGTGATAAGCTTCGACGCAGGCAATGACGACTGGGACATTCTCGTTGCCGGCACCGATTTCCGTACCGGACAGACAAGGGCTGTCAACAATCCTGACGGCCGCAAGGATACTTCAAACTCACTTTGCGACTATCTCAATCCCGCAGCGGTACGCCAGTTCATCGACTGGACCCATGAGCAGTACAAGAAATACATCGGAGACGAATTCGGCAAGACAGTGCTCGGATTCCGCGGCGACGAACCGGACTTCGCGTACACTCCTTGGACCCCGGACATGGTCCGGCAGTTCATGGACCGCAAGGGATATGACCCGACTCCCTGGCTCGCAAGCCTGATTGCACCTGTGCGCAGCGTCGTCGAGGAAAGGTTCAGGGCAGATTACTGGGACGTATGGTCCGAACTGTTCGCCGTCAATTTCTTCGGACAGCAGGCGGAGTGGTGCGAGGAGAACGGGCTCGCGTACATCACCCACCTCAACAATGACCACAACATGCCCGTGTGCATCCGCGCAGAGGGCAATCTCTTCAGGGACTTGAGCAAGGTGCAGATTCCAGGAGTAGATGCAATATGGAACCAGATATGGCCAGGAACCGTCAACGATTTTCCGAAGTTCGCTTCGTCAGTATCGCACGTCTACGGCAAGCCGCGCGCGTTCAGTGAAAGCTTTGCAGCATACAACATCCCGCCAAGCATCCCGCAGGCGAAATATGCCGTGGACTACCAGATGACGAGAGGAATCAACTTCTTCGAGTTCATGTTCTGGATGGCAGGGTCCAAGGGCAGGAACTGGATGAGCGACCCTGCAATGAAAGGGCTCAATGACTATACCAACCGGGCTACATACCTGAATTCAATCGGAGTTCCCGGCGCAAGGGTGGCTGTCTACTACCCTACTGCAAGCTTCTGGCTCGACAACCAGGCCGTCAATCCGGATCTTGTCGAAATTGCCGAACTGCTGCTGCAGCACCAGCGGGATTTTGACTGGGTCGACGACGATGCCTTCACCGAAGCTCTGGAAGTAGTTGACGGAACGTTCGTCAATCTTAGCGGCCAGACTTATTCGACTCTTGTGATTCCTTCATGCGACGTGATTTCCGCCGAGGCGTGGGCAAAGATCGGGGAATTCGCCGACGCCGGCGGGAAGGTGCTGTTCTGGGGACGTAAGCCCACCATGCTGGCGGGCAAGTCTTTCATGGAACCTTCGGCGGTTCCTGACACGCCCGAATGGCTTTACGAACCTTCCGTCAGCTGGACAAGGACCGTTGAATCGGCGATGCCCGAGGCGGAGATGCGACTGGTCCTTCCCCAAAGCCCACGCAGCAGGCAAGTGCGCCCTGCAGAAGGGCCCGTGCAGCCGGCGCCGGAGTCATTCATACGCTACACACGCAGGGTCCTTGAGGACGGTGCTATATACTTCATCTTCAACGAAGGCGAGCAGAAATGCACTTTCAAGGCGGAGTTCGATGCTGACGGCAGAGTCCGTGAGTGGGATGCCGAAACAGGGGAGATACGCGATGTCAGGTGGGTTTCCGTTTCAGGCGACAAGTCGGTGATCAATCTTTCGCTTGAGCCGTGGGAGTGCCGGATCATCAGTTTCTCGGCCTCCGGCAGATAGAGGCTTGTTACTTTTCGTACAGGAGGACTGTTTTTCAGCAGGCGAGAAAAGCCTGCCTTAAAACAGTCCTCCTGTACGCTTCCAGAACAGTATTCCTGCAAAACGGTCCGTGTCTCCGATTCTGCAAATCCGCAAAACGGACAACCCTTCCGCAGGCGGAAAAAGCCTGCTTCAGGGTTGTCCGTTTTGCCTTTGAATGACGCAAAAACAGCAGAATATACTACCCGGCGAACAGGCTGTTGGCTTCGGCGAGTTTCTGCGGGCTCCCGATGTCAATGAGTTTCAGGTCAGGGGCATACACGCCGCGGATGCAGTGAGTCGCAGCCGCAGCAAGATAGAAGTCTATTATCGAGAATTTCCCGGGCCACGGACGCATCAGGCGGAAAACCTCCGGGGACAGGATGTGTATTCCGCAGAACGACAGCCTGCGGAAACGGGAAGGATCAAAGTCCGGATACGGACTCTTGACCTCTCCGGTGCGCACGTTTGTCCAGCCGGCAAGTCTCATGTCGTCATCAAAGAGCAGGAAGCGGTCGGCGTCTTCCGAATCCGTCACCAGAAGAGTAGCAAGAGAATCCTCGCTGTCGGAAGCAAGAAACCACCCCAGGTCCAGATTGCTCAGGATATCCACATTGTGCACGAGGAAACGGCCGCCGCGCAGGAAAGGTTCAGCCTTCCGGATGCCTCCGCCGGTTTCCAGCGGCTCCGCAGTTTCCCTGGATATGTCGACATGGACCCCGAAGTTGCCGTTGTCGGCAAGAAAAGCCTCAATCATCGGAGCAAAGTGGTGCACGTTCACCACGAATTCGCTGAAGCCGGCAGACTTCAGTTTCCCTATCACACGCTGGAGCATCGGCACTCCGCCCACCGGAACCAGAGCCTTCGGCATCATGTCAGTAAGCGGACGGAGCCTCGTTCCGAGTCCCGCCGCGAAAATCATTGCCTTCATAACAGCCCAAAATTAAACATTTCCGGCGTGAACCCGTCGGCAGGGGCCAAAACTATTCTGATTTCCTGTAACTGAGTATTGACCAGGTGACCAGAACCGCTCCAAGTCCGGCAAGGCCGGCCGCATCATACCATATGTCGAGAGGCCCGCTGCCCTTGAGGAACACCGCGCGCATCGCGTCCGCGTAGTACCTCATCGGATTCAGGTAAGTTATCGCCTGGGCCCAGTCAGGCATCGACGCGATTGGAGTGAATATACCGCTCATCAGCATGAATACCACGGCAAAGAACCAGATTATGAACATTGCCTGCTGGGAGTTGCTGCTGTAGTTGGAAATAAGCAGCCCCAGCGCAGCCATCGCAATGATGTCCAGAGTCGTGAACAGGTATATCCAGAGCAGGCCTCCCCTGCACACATATCCGAAGACCAGCCAGGCTATGACCAGGCAGGACGTAAGGATGAAAAAGGCAATCGCCCAATAAGGAATCATCTTGCACACGATGAAGGCGGTCTTGCTCACGGGAGTGACGTTTATCTGTTCGATGGTTCCGGCCTCCTTCTCCCCCACTATGTTGAGGGCCGGGAGGAACGCGGTGATCATGGTGATCGCTATCACGATGAGGGCAGGCACCATGAACAGCTTGTAGTCCATGTACTGGTTGAAGTAATACTTCTCCGAAACATCGATCGTTGGGACTGACGGAGCGGATGAAACCTGGCCTCCGCTCTTTTCGGCGAGGTACATCCTGACGCAGCTGAGCACATACTGCGAGCCTATGCTGCCCTTGGTGCCGTTGACCGTATTGAGTTTCACTCCGACCGGAAATCCGGTGCCCAGCGTAACCTTCCTGTCGAAATCCGGCATGATGGTCAGTATGGCGTCGACCCTGTTGTCATCCATAAGCCGCTGTGCCTCCGATTCGCTGTGGCATATGTCGACTAGCCTGAAATATCCCGACGAGGTGCACTTTTCGGCGAGAAGTGCCGATTCGCTGCTCATGCAGTTGTCGACCACGGCAAGATTGATGTTGCGGATTTCCATGCTCACCGCAAACGGGAACACCAGCATCATGAGCACCGGGAAGGCAAGCGCCATCCTTGGAAGTCCCGGATCCCTGAAAAATTGCTTGAATTCCTTCTCCAACAGATATTTCCACATACGCGTTCCTCCTCTCACTGAAGTCTTGTCTTGAAACTCTTTATGCTCAGGAAAAGCAGCAGAGCCGCCATTCCGCAAAGAATTGCCAGTTCACCGGCAACAGACATGAAGCCGTCTCCCTGGATCATGATTTTCTTCACCATTATGATGAACCACTTGGCCGGAATAATGTCGGAAAACCACTGCAGCACAAGCGGCATGTTCTCACACGGGAAGATGATTCCCGAGAAAATCATTGTCGGCATGGTCAGCCCCATTCCGCATATAAGCATGGCCGTCCTCTGGCTTGAGGATATCACGGACACAAGAATGCCCACTGCAAGCGAAGTCACGACGAAGACCACGGCCACGAGTGCAAGCAGAAGCAGGCTGCCCCTGACAGGCACACCCATCACATAATGCGAGAGCAGCAATATGCACACGAAATTGACTGCCGAAAGCAGAAGATACGGCATGAGCTTGCTCAAAATGACCCAAAGAGGCTTGACAGGCGAGACAAGCAGCAGTTCCATGGTGCCGGTTTCCTTCTCGCGGACAATCGACACGGCGGTCATCATCGAGCAGATAAGCATAAGGATCAGGCCCATGACGCCAGGCACAAAATTGTACGACGACTTCATCGCGGGATTGTACATCAGCTGCACCACAGGAGACATTGATGCCGTACGTTGCCCGCTTACGGAAATGTCGATGTCCTGCTGTTCCTGCTGTATCACGCCGGCTATGTAGCTCGTTATGATCTGCGCGGTGTTCGGGTCGGAACCGTCTCCCACTATCCTCACCGAGGCTCCACCGGGAGACTGCAGCGAATGACCGAAATCCCTTCCGAAGCACACCACGGCATCAGCCATGTTCTTCCTGAACAGGTCCTCGATGCCGTCAGGACTCGGAAGCATGCCGACTGCCTCAAGATATTCGTTGCTCTCTATGCGTTCCATCACCTTCTTCGCCACGGCATCAGAGACGTCTCCGCAGAAAGCGACCCTCGCCCTCGAGACCTCCGTGCTGACCGCGAAGCCGAACAGAATGATCTGCACAACAGGCATTATCATCACTATCAGCACCGTACGCTTGTCCCTGAAAATGTGACGGAACTCCTTCCTCACCAATGCAAAAAACTCCTTCATGATCATTCCTCCCTTTCTGCCCTTCCTGCAACAATACGGAATACCCCGTCCATGTTCTTGGCTCCGTATTCCTCCTTGAGGGAATCCGGAGATCCCATGGCCGCAATCCTTCCGTCAACCATTATCGAAACCCGGCCGCAGTATTCGGCCTCGTCCATATAGTGCGTGGTCACGAATATGGTCGTTCCCCTGTCGGCCGTGTCGTAAATCAGTTCCCAGAAACGCCTTCTGGTCTCCGGGTCCACCCCGCCTGTCGGCTCGTCAAGGAAGATGATGTCCGGATTGTGGATCAAGGCAATGCAGAACGAGAGTTTCTGCTTCCAGCCGAGCGGAAGAGAAGCCGTGAGCTTGTCCCTCTCGCTCTCCATCCCCAGCATTGACAGCATTTCCCGGGTCTTCACCTCTATCTCCCTGTCCCTCAGTCCGTAGATTCCGCCGAAAAGTCTGATGTTCTCGCCCACGGTGAGGTCCGGATAGAGGGAGAACTTCTGGCTCATGTAGCCTATATGTTTCTTTATCATCTCCTGCTGGCGGCGGATGTCGAATCCGGCGACCTGTCCGCTGCCTCCGGTGGGACGGCTGAGGCCGCACAATATTCTCATCGCCGTTGTCTTCCCGGCTCCGTTCGCCCCGAGAAAACCGAATATCTCCCCTCTGTGGACATCAAAACTGATGTTGTCCACAGCCGTGAAATTTCCGAATCTCTTGGTGAGATTCCTGATTTCTATTGCATTCTGTCCTGTGTCCATTTTCCGGAAAGTTGCATGAAACAATCTTCAATTCCCGGAGAGATTTCCTTGACAATGCAGTCGCCGAAACCCTCTCCTGCAAGTCTTGAGACCACGGAATCCTTGTCGGTGACACCCGGATCATAGGCCAGATGGTGAGAATCACCGAAAGAGAAGCAGCTCACCGCACCTTCGATCTTTCTCAAGGCCTTGAGCAGCGGATACATGTCCCTCCCCTTGACGGCAAGCAGCCTGTAGGGATATGCCGACACAATCTCGTCCGGAGTCCCCATGCCTATTATTTCACCGCCGCGCATCAGCGCAAGCCTGTCGCACAAGGCAGCCTCGTCCATATACGGAGTGGAGACAAAGACGGTTACGCCTGAATCCCGGATGCGGCCCAGCATTTTCCAGAAATCACCCCTGCTCACGGCATCAACTCCGGTTGTCGGCTCGTCCAGGAACAGAACGGAAGGCTTGTGGACAAGAGCACAGCACAAGGCGAGTTTCTGTTTCATGCCGCCTGAGAGCTTTCCTGCCCGGCGGTCATTGAAAGGCTCGATCTGGGAATAAATCTCCTTGATTGTTCCGTAGCTCTCCTCTATGGTGGTGCCGAACAGGGTGGCATAGAACTCAAGGTTTTCCCTTACGCTCAGATCCTGATACAGCGAAAACTTCCCCGGCATATAACCCACAATCTTCCTTATGGCATAGTAATCCTTTGCGATGTCGAGCCCGCATATCTTTCCGCTGCCCGAATCAGGCAGCATAAGGGTAGCCATTATCCTGAACAGCGTCGTCTTGCCTGCACCGTCCGGCCCTATGAGCCCGAATATCTTGCCCTGCCCGACATCAAGTGAAATGTCCGAGAGTGCCTTGAGCTGCCCGTAGCTCTTGGAGATTCCGCGCAATTCAATGGCATTCATCGTCAGTCGGCAATTATATATGCATACATTCCCAGCCGCAGCGGGCTGCCCTTGTCGACGGCGACCTTGACAGCATACACGAGATCCGCCCTTTCATCCCTGGTCTGGATATTCTTTGGCGTGAATTCGGCTTCATCGGAGATCCATGTGACTGTCCCGCCGTATTCGCTGAGCCTGGATGCCCCGTCGTCGGGAATCACCTTGACCCTGTCGCCGACCTTGAGTCCGGACAGCTGAGAGGTGGAGAAATACGCCCTGACATAGAGATTGTCCATGTCCGCAATCTCAAAAAGCGGCTTTCCGGATGTCACCATCTCGCCTTCCTCCACATATTTGGTCAATACTGTCCCGTCGATCGGAGAACAGATCCTGCATTTGCGGAGGTTGTCATCAGCTTCAGCTATCTGCACGTCTATGGTGGCGACCTCACTCCTGACGCTCTCGTTGTTCTGCCTGTAATTCTGTTCGGCAGCCGCAATCTCCCCTTTCAGTATTTCAATCTGGGAGTTCAGGTCATCTACCTGCTTCTGAGTCCCGGCGTCCCTTTCAAGAAGGGCTCCGGCGCGCTGCAGCTCGGACTGCAGATTCTCCAGTTTGGCATACTGCGCCCTTGTCTGGCATTCGACATCCACCGTCTTCACAAGGGCACTCTCGCGACGGGTCAAAAGTTCCTGCCGCTGCAGCCATATCTGGACGGTGTCAATGTTGCCGACGCATTCATCTTTCGAGAGCCTGTCTCCTTCCGTGACGTCCAGTCTCACGAGACGGCCGCTGTTTTCGGCAGAGACCGTGACTTCCACGGCATCCACCTGTCCGCAGGCATCAAAATCGGGAGTTTTGTGTCCGCACCCCGCAGCCGCGCAAGCCGTTGCCGCAACTGCAAGAATCCTGATCATTTCCGTTTTCATCTTATTAGTCAAGCATTTGTTTATTCCCCGCCGTAACCGACGCAATTCCTGTAATCATATATGGCCATGAGCAGCTGGATCCTGTGTATTGACTCATCAACCCTGGCATTGTATTCATCGTCTATTCTCTGCATCAGGTCAGTCATCGAAATGGTGCCGTTGCGGTACTGCTCCTCACCTGCAGACCTTATGGATTCCTGGAGTGCCATTATCTCGCTATCCTTTTCCAGAAGGGCTCTTGCCTTGTCTATTGAACTCTTCAGCTGCAGGGCATTCAGTCCAGTGTTGAAAAGGAAAGTCTCCCTGTCCGACTCAATGGTGCGTTTCTGGGCATCCAGTTTCCTTTTCTCCCCCTGCCTGGTATAAAGAGCCCCGATGTCCCATGTCATCTTGATTCCTGCCGTATAGTAAGGCTGGAACGAATTCTTGAGTATGTTCAGTCCCGGCCTTCCTACTCCGCCCTGAATAGAGAGGCTGAACTTCGGGGAAATCTTGGAATCAAGCTGCCTGAGCTGTGCACCGTTCTGCTCAATCTGGGCGTTGTAAAGATCAAGTTCCGGCCTTGTGATTCCGGCGTCCGCAAGACTTTCAGGAGAGTCGTCGGGGATCACCAGCTCCTTGCCCTCAAGGCTTTGCCCGGTAAGTTTCTCCAGCATCCTCACATATGCGTCCCTGTCGGAAAGCAGGCCTTCCTTCTGCTGCTCGCAGTTCAGGATGTTGACCTTCACGATATCCAGGTCGGCACGGTAAGCCGTCCCGTTGTCGATACGGGCCTGGACCTGCTCCGCGTTCCTCTCCAGGCTCTTGCGCAGTATCTCGGTCTGATCGAGCTGGCTGTCTATCAGCAGTATTCCGAGAAAGACCTTCGTGACATTCTCGTTGATGGAGTAGAGCGACACCTCTACCTGGTCCTTCTGGACGGCAGCACCCGAAGAATAGACCTCCTTCTGGCTTTTGGACGTCCCGCCGTCCCAGATTGTCTGGCTTATCTCGCCCACAAGCGAATACTGGTCATGCGGCAGGTTGAAAGTGAAGCCGGGAATGTCAAAAGGCATCTCCACGACATCGGACTGATAGGTTGCCTTTCCGGACACGGTAAGGTGTGGCAGCCATGACTTTGAAACATTTGCAATGTCGTATGAAGCAGCCTCGTCGATCAGGTCAAGCTGCCTGATCATAGGATAATTCTGCCTCGCGTCCGCCATGCACTGTTCTATTGTCACCTGTGCACTGGCACCTCCCGCAGCGCCCAGCAGGAGCAGGACCGACAATACGGAGGCCCTCATTGTTCTTGTCTTCATCATGTTATTGTTGGATATTCGTTGATTCATTCGCCATATAGTCTTGACCTCACAAGGGTTATTATCTCTTCCTTTCTGCCGGCAAGTATTTTTCCTGTCCTGCCGGGTTCCATCTCCCCGAACATGTTCCTGGCTGCCGGCAGCAGCAGAAAAGCGGAAAAGTTCAGAGACACAATGTCGATCATCAGCTGCACGGGATCGACCCTGCGGACACGTCCGGCAGCCATCTCCTTTTCCAGCATATCGCCATGTGCACTCATGATCCTGCGCAAAACGCCCGCAACCCTTTCCTTATAGGTTCCAAGCAGCTCGGGATTGAATCTCACGGTGTCGTACAGCAGAGCGGGCAATTGCGGACGCTCCATAAGAAAATCGAAATGGGCTGATATGCCCGCTTCCATTGTCTCCCAAAACGGGGCATCCTTCTTCATCAGCGGCTTGAACGACGCCAGCAGCTCATCCATGTATTTGTCGAGCACCTTTATGAAAATGTGCTCCTTCGTCCTGAAATAATAATGCAGCATGGCATGGGTGACTCCGGCTTTGGCCGCTATCCTGGTGGTGGTCGTCATATTGTAGCCGTTTTCGAGGAAAAGCTCCTCGGCGGCTTCCATGATTGCCTGCTCGCTGTTCTGGCGTTCCGGCTGTCCTTTTTTGCCTTCCATTCTAACAAATATGTTTAACAGAGTTGTTAATTACAGGGCAAATGTAAAGAATATTTCCTTACATTGTTCTTGAGAGGGTGAAAATCTGGATATTACTTTACAGGCACACTCACTCCCGGCAGTATCGTGCCTCCGTCCCAGTCTTCGGAGAGATGCAGCAGGAGTTCGGTAAGGTACGGGTAACGGTCAAACGGCTCCGAAGCCAGTTCATGAAGGCTGCGCAGCACGCCGGGGAAACAGTCGATGAAAAGCTGCTTGCGCTCCACGATGCCGCGAAAGCCGTAGGCCCCGGTTTCCTGAAGCAGGCGAACGAGGGTAATGAGACGATAACGCCGACGGAAATCCGCCTCACTCACGCGGGTGAATTCCGACAGCGATGCCATATACACGTCTTCAAGGTTCTCGCGCATGGCTTTCGGGAAATGCGTGCCTGCGTTCCACAGGAAAGACGCCAGGTCGTACTGTACCGGGCCCCTGCGGCCGCCCTGAAAATCAATGAAGCACGGCTCCCCGTCCTTGATCATTATGTTGCGCGCCTGGAAGTCACGGTACATGAAGGTGTCACCCTCAAAATCCACTGAATCTGCAACAAGCCTGTCAAAATCATCCTGAAGAAGGATCTCGCTGAACTCAAGGCCCGTTAGCTTCAGGAAATCATATTTGAAATAGTTGATGTCAAAGTTGACCATTCGGGAGTTGAACTCCCTGTCCGGGAAGCACACGTTCCAGTCAAGCCCCTCCCCTACCTTGAACTGTACAGCGGGGAGCAGGGCTATGGTGTCATGTATCCAGTCAAGCTGCTCCCGGGAATAGGAGGCGTCACCGACAGCAGGCTTCAGAAGTTCGAACAGCTGCCCGTCACCGAGATCCTCCTGGAGGCAACACATTCCGTCGTCCGAAACCGCATATATGTGCGGAGCATGAAGACCGGCAGCCTCAAATTTCCCGGCAATGGTGAGGAAAGCCCTGTTTTCCGCGGCATTGGTGCCGATGCAGCCTATGACCGTGCCCGCATCTCCGGCGATCCTGTAATATTTCCTTGCGCTGCCGGAAAGAGGGAGCAGCTCCGAACTGAAGGGAAGGTCTCCTGACCAGTCCCGGTAAAGCTTTGACAAAATTTCCATAACAATTACGAAAATACGCACTTTTGGGGGATTATCAAAAAGTGTTTAACTTTGCAGGTTGCGATGAAACTTCTGTCAAGAATATGGTTCCCCGCAGCCGTACTCGCCTTCGCCTCGGCAGGCGCGGTCGATTTCGGCAGCTCCCGGCTCATGCAAGACATGGCGCCGGAGCCGGAAGCATACACCGACACTGTCATCTATGACCCCTTTGCATATCGCTTTGACCCGGTAACAGACAGTTCCCTGCTCAACTTCGCCGACAGCCTCGGTGACGAGGAAGAGTTCGGCCTGGAGGATTCTCTCGAGAACAGGCTGAGTCCCAGAGACTCGCTCAAGGCACTGCTAGACTCATCACTGTGGGACAAAATAGACTCAATCTACATTGCGGACTCCATCGCAAAGGCAAAGGCTGAATTCGAAGCCTGGTACAACGCACTCTCTCCAAAGGAGCGCAGGAAATACGATTCCGAGCAGCGCATGAATCTCAAGGCTGCCAGGATGGATTCACTACGGCTGGTCAAGGAAGAGAAGCAGAACATCAAGGACAGCATACTCGCGGAGACCCCGAGAATACTCGAGACCTATGCCATTCCTGATTCGATGCAGTACAAGCGCCTGATATCCTGGACAGTCGACCAGGATTTCCAGAAGATGGACATCGGCGTGCCGGACACTTCCTTCAACTATCATTTCTACGACTATCCCTTCCAGCGCAATGACGTGAACGCCAGCTGGCTTGGAGTGTCAGGCTCCGCAGTGCAGTACTACGACTTCTTCAAGCGCAAGAGCAACGAAAGGGTGGATTTCTACGATGCGTACGAATCCTGGAGTTTCTCTCCTGGCACGCTTCCGCACTACAACACAAAGACCCCCTACACCGAACTGGCGTACTTCGGCACGCTGCTCGCGAGCGACGAGAAAGAATCCGACAACCTGCACTTGTTCACCACCCAGAACATCACTCCCGAGTTCAACTTCTCACTGCTGTACGACAGATACGGGGGAGGAGGCATCCTGGAGAACGAGACAACGATCAACAAGACCACGGTAGTCCAGGCCAACTACCTCGGGAAGAGATACACGATGCACGCGGGATACATATACAACATGGTTTCCCGGAACGAGAACGGCGGAATCAACGACCTGATGTGGATCAGGGACACCACTGTCGATGGCCGTGACATAAAGGTCAACCTCACCGACGCGAAGTCCAAGATCAAGAAAAACACCGTTTTCCTTGACCAGCAGCTGCGCATTCCCTTCAACTTCATAATGAAGCTGAGGGCAAGGCGTGACAGCACGCTGAACTTCAATTCGGACAG
>CABUIX010000035.1 GCA_902491795.1 uncultured Bacteroidales bacterium
GGGCGATGAATCCATGAAAACAGAACATGAATCCAGATTCCGGTCATACAGATACAGTCTGCCGTTCCTCGAAGCGGCAAAGACTCCATACCCGTCAACATTCCTGACCATCCTTATTGTATTGCTTCTGTCGGTAAGTGTGCTGTCTGCCGGATAACGGTACTTTACACCCATTCTCAGCGGGACAAGCATGTTCAGCCCCTGATACTCAGAACCGGTCCATATATTGCCGTACCTGTCGGACTTCACGCACAGCAGAAAGTCGGACGAGATCTCGCCTCCGCCGTCCACCCTGTAGCTGAAATGTTCCAGCGAGCCGGTCTTCGGGTCGAAAGAAAAAAGTCCTCCTCCGAACAGAGAAATCCACTTGCGTCCGTCAGTGGCGGCAGCCACCGAAAACCTCTCTATACCGACCTTTTCAAGCCGCTGTCTGTCCATAAGAGCAAGATGATGCATCTCACCGCTGTCCGTATTGACACAGCTTATTACACCGCTGTTTTCCGACCACCAAAGGCATCCGTCTTCATCCCATGCCGTCTTGTTCACGCATCCGGCATTGTAAGGAGGCTCCACCTGCCTGCCTTCAGGAAGGGACACGGCATAGAAACCGAGGTCTGACAATATCACCAGAGTGTCCTTCAGGACATAGCAGTCATTGAAAAGGAGCCTGTCAGACGGCTTTTTCAGGCTCAGCCGGCACAACAGCCCCGTACTGCCGTTTTCCACCGAGAGAATCTCGCCGCTGCCGGTCAGCAACAGCACCCCGTTTCCGCTTTCCACCACACGGCAGCAATCCGTTCCCACGGCATAACGACAATACTCACCGTCCTTTATGCGCACCGCACCTTCGGCCGTACATATCCACAATGCACCGTCCGAAGTCTCCACCACCGAGCGAACCTTGTCAGAGGGCAATTTCCCCGTCCGGACGCAGATGATCTCGGATTCCGGCACGCTGCCTTCAAACCTTATCCTGCGGCATCCATTCTCCGGGTGCCAGAGCAGGACGTCTCCTCCTGAAAGCAGTTCCACGGAATTATACAGCTCAAGCCATTCTCCGGTGCCTGTATAATCGAAGAAGCACTCCCTTGACTTGTCGTAGCACGCCACTCTGCCGGAATTCGTGACAAGCCAGAGCCTGTGCCCGCTGTCCTCCATTATCTTCTTGACATCCCGGTCAGTCCAATATTTTCCCGAAGTGCTGTCCGGTTCTATTGTCCTGAACGAATGCCCGTCATACCGGGTCAGTCCGTCAAAAGACCCGAACCATAGAAAGCCTTCGGAATCCTGATATATGGTACGCACCGAATTGCCGGCAAGGCCGTCCCTGGTCGTATATCCGTAAGAATGCATGGCGGAATCCGCTCCGGTACATACCGGCCGGAGAAGAAAAAGCACAGCAACCGCCAGAAACAATTTGCGCATCGTCCAAAGATAGTGAGAAGCCGTCTGCATAACAAAAATAAATATGCCTGGCCGTGCATCCGGACAAATGCAGGCCGGACCTGACCGGTTGGAGGGACACCGCCTGTGTGCGGCATCCCTCCGGATCAACACTTATGAATTGCCGTAAGAGGTCCAGACCTTCAGAAAGTCAATCCAAAGGGTATCTGGGATCGCTGACATTGTCCGGATTCTGGACAAGCGCAGGATTGGAATCCAACGATGTCTTGTTGATTTTCCAAAGGAAATTGCGTTGTGGTACGAACTGGAGCTTGTCACAGTTGTAATAGCCGTTCTCATACATGTAGGTCTTGTATTCCCATACCGTCATCCCGAGACGGTCGGTGCGCAGTTCGTCATAATACAGAAGACCTTCCCCGATTTCCTCCCAGACTCTCTCCTGATAGACAGCGTCATCAAATGCCTTCCTGTCCAGGCCGGAAGGTACAGGTTCGGAGGGCAGAGAGCGGTTATGTACGAGGTTGAGCTTCTCGTAGGCATCGTCAGTCGGGCCGTTCAGCAGATTCTCGACTTCTGCATAGTTGAGGAGCACGTCGGAATAGCGCATCAGGATGAAATTGTTCTTGGCCGTGCCTGTCTCGAAAGCACTCAGTGTCCTGTCATAGAATTTGACATTTCCCGGAGAAGTCGTAGGCCACAGGCCTTCTCCCTGTCCGGCAAATCCCTTGTTTTCCGGCTCCCAGAAGTAATGCACGCCTGTCGTTGCGGTGAATTCCGTGATGAAACACTGCTTTCGCACATCATTGTCACTGTAGGAGAGGTAATCCCTGTGGGATACTCCGGCTCTGGCGAACATGGGCGCCCCCAGGCACTCGTCGGTTGTGTTGATGCCGAAATAGCAGTGCAGGCTGTTGTAGATGTTGGCGCTCGTGGCTCCGAACTGTATCTCAAGCAAGGATTCTACGGTATTCTTGGAAGCCTCCTCGACAAACCAGTACCAAAGTGACCTGTAGTCGGGAAGCAAGTCATATTCTTTTGATTCTATGACATTGCCGAGCCATTTTTTAGATTCTTTCAGATATTCCTCGTTGTTGTCATTCATGCATGCACGGGTCAGCCATACATCTCCGAGCAACGCCATTGCTGCTCCGCTGCTTATTTTATAGTATGCTTCAGATCCCCATTCCGAGCGTGTGGGGAGCACTTCCGCAGCATATTCAAGATCGTCTATGATATAGTCGTATGTGTCGGAAACCGATTCTCTCGGTATCTCAAGGCCTTCGAGGCCCGCAGTGTAGGACTCCGGGATTGCAAGCCCTCCATAGAGCCGCAGAAGCGTGAACATCGTATATGCCCTGACAAAACGCGCCTGCCCGTAAAATCTATCGCGGCTTTCATCGGACATCTCCACTTTGGGCGCACGCCCGATGACGACATTGCAGCGGTTAATGAGTTCATAGGCTTTGTCCCATATGTCAATGTTGTAGGTGGTCTCCTGATTAACGCCCTGCCAGCAGTTGAACCCCTTCACGTTGCTCTTGTTGCTGTGGGCAGGCATGGCATGGGAAGTCACCAGTTCGACTGCGTAGAGAGGGTCCCATGAGCCGAAAAGGTCTCCGAAGCCGGCATAGACCGAGGTCATGGCCTTTTCCATGTGCTCTTCGGTCCTGTAATAGCTGTACGGGTCGATGAAGGTATATGCCTTTTCATCAAGATTCAGGCAGGAGGTCGCAAGTACGGCGGCAGCGATGCCTGATAGACCAAATCCGATTATGATGTTGCGTTTCATGATATGTTCTTAGAATTTGAGGTTCAAACTTAGATTCACCGTACGCACCCAGGGATAGGATGTGTCTCCGTTCTCGGGATTGTAGCCACGCTGGTTGGCGAAGGTTATGAAATTCTGGAAATTGACTCCTGCCTGAAGTCCCCTGACTCCGGGCAGCCACTTGAAGGGATTCTCCCCGAAATCGTAGTTCAGGGCTATGCTCTTGATAACATAATAGAATTTGTCCTTGGCAATGCGGTCGCTCATCTGGACATTGTTTGCTCCCGGAGAAGGCAGGAAGCCGTCAGGATTGTCGGGCGTCCACATTCTCTCATATGCCCAGCGTCCGGGCACGCCTTGTGCCCCTTCAATCTGATTTTCAGCGATGACAAGATAGGAAGTGCCTATAACATAATCGGACGCTCCGCTTCCGAGAACGGAAAGGCTAAGATTCTTCCAGCCGGCATCGAGGGCGAAGCCGTACAGGAATTTGGGATCCGTGGTCCCTATGTTCCTCTGGTCTTCCACCGTAATGCTCCCGTCTTTGTCAAGATCCTTGTACATCTCGTCTCCGAGTTTTGCCGTAGGCTGGATCTTCCGATATTCCGCGAGCTGCTCGTCTGTCTTTATGATTCCGTCGGAAATCAGCATGTAACGGGAATTCAGAGGTTCTCCGACCTTGAGATAAGTGCTTCCGCCCAGGCTGGAAGAGAGAGTGATCGACTGCACGTCGCCGTACAGTCCGGTGATGCGGTTGTCATTCCAGCTGAAGTTGAATGCAAGATTGACATTCCAGTCGCTTGTCCTTACAAGATTTGCGTTCAAGGACAGTTCGGCGCCGTTGTTCATGACCGAGCCCACATTCGACAGAATCGACTTGAATCCTGATGTGGAAGGGATGGGCACTTCATAAAGCAAGTCCGAGGTAATGCGCCGGTACCAGTCGGCTGTCACATTGATCCTGTTGAAAAGTGCAAAGTCGACTCCGACATCGAATTGGTTTGCACGTTCCCATTTCAGGTCCTCGTTTCCTATGGTTTCATAAAATCCCTTTATTTCTCCGTCCTGGTATATGTAGTTGTGGGAGAGCAGCCTTGCAAGAGACTTGTAATTTCCTATTTCCTGATTTCCGGTGACACCGAAACTTGCCCTGAATTTCAGATATGTCAGCCACCTGCTGTCCTTCAGCCACTGTTCTTCGGAAGCCCTCCAGGCAAGGCCGACAGACGGGAAGAATCCCCACTTGTTGTTGGTCCCGAAACGGGAGGAGCCGTCGCGGCGGGCAGTCAAGGTCACAAGGTACCTGTCGTCGTAGCCATACGAGAGCCTTGCGGTCATCGAGATAAGTCGGTTGGAATACTTGTCAGAGCCATAGTCCAGAGTCTCGCGGGATGCCTGCGACATGTCCCAGGCCCCGGTTTCATCATTCACGAAGCCTTTGCCGGACATGGACATCTCCTCATACACATAGTCCTGCCATGAATACACGGCAGTGGCTGTAAGACGATGCCGGTTCCACTCGTTTTCGTAAGTAAGGACATTCTCCGTGATTCTGCTCATTTTCTTCAGATATGCCTGCCCACCGCTTCCGGCTTCGGAGGTGGTGTTCCCGTTGGTGACATAGTTGTAGTCACGCTGGTTGGCCATGTCCAGTCCGAAATTTGTCCGGAACGTAAGCCCCTTCGCAATCGAAAATTCGGCGTATACATCTCCGAAGAGCCTGCTGATGGCCGAATAGTCGGTCTGCTGGGTATAGTTCCACACGGGATTCCATTCACGTGCATTGCCGAAATAGGGAGATATGGCAGGATTGTCACTCGGTCTTGCGGGAGTGCCGTCCTCGCGCCATACCGGAAGCGTGTTCCAGCCGGTACGCCAGATGGATGTCAGACCTTCTCCGGCAAGAGGTTCGGCCTTGTCGAGGTCGGAATAGGTATATTGTAAATGGGTCCCGACCTTGAGCCGTTCGCTGAACTTGTGGTCGATGTTGGACCTGAAAGAATAACGGTTGAAATAGGAACTTGCAATGAGCCCGTCCTGCCTGAAGATGCTTCCGGACAAAAGATAGTTCGTGTCTCCGCTACTCCCGTCCAAGGTGATGTTGTAATCCTGCACAGGGCGGCTGTCCGCAATCAGTTCGTCTTGCCAGTCGGTATTGGTGTCCGGAGCGGGATTGGCTTCATTATAGATTGTTATCCCCTGCTTGTTCATGTAATAACAGTTGATGTAGTCAACGAATTGGTCATGCGTCATTATATCGAGAAGACGCCCGGGAGTCTGAATGCCGAAGTTAGCGTTGAAAGTCAGATTCTTCGTGTTGGGACGGCCGCTTTTCGTGGTGATCATTATCACGCCGTTGGATCCGCGGGAACCGTAGATGGCGGTGGCAGAGGCATCTTTCAGCACCTCTATGCGTTCAATGTCGTACGCGCTCAAGTCCGACATTGAGCTGTTCATCATCGGGAAACCGTCCACCACATAAAGCGGATCATTGCCGGCGCTTATGGAGCCGTTGCCGCGGATGCGCATCGTGGGAGATTCTCCCGGACGGCTGTTGGAAGTGACTCTCAGGCCCGGAATCTGTCCCTGAAGGGCGGTCATGGTATTGGAGGCCGTGACCGCAGCCAGTTTGTCATTCTTCACGGAAGATATGGATCCCGTCAGGTCCGCGGCCTTGACCGAGCCGTAACCTATTACCACGGTCTCGTCCAACATTTCGAGGTCCTCGGGCAGGATCACGTTGTAGACGCTCCGTGAGGCAGTCACAACAAAAGTCCAGGATTCGTAACCGAGGCAGGAAACTTCCACGGTCTGGCCGTCGGAAGCCGTAATTGAGAATTTGCCGTCGACGTCAGTCACTCCTCCCGTGAGGGTTTCAGCGACCATGACTCCGGCACCGATCACCGGAACTCCGGATGCGTCCGTTACGGTTCCGGTAATGGTCTTCTGGGCAAATGCCGTTGTGCAGAAAGTCACAACCAATGCCGTCAGAAAGATTTTCCGCAGGCAACAAATCAACGAATTGCTGTTCATACAAATTTTGGCAGTGTAATTGGTTATTGTGTTTTTGCAGCTAATATAAAGGTTGACAATCAAAGGATTGCAGCAGTTGTACCATAGTCCATAAAATGCGTACAACCATCCATGTCCGCACATTATACCTACTATATTATGACCTATCTTTGCGCAAAAATGTACGACATGACATCAAAACTATTGACCGCACTCACGGCACTCGTCATCCTTTGCGGAACGGCGGGTGCACAGCAGGATGTTTCCCTGAACGGAGTATGGGAATTCAGGCTCGCCCGCAACGAAAAGGAAGCCGAAGCTTTGTCCGGATTCTACCGCAGCGACTTCAAGGCCCGCGGATTCGACAGGATTGAAGTCCCGTCGAACTGGGCCGTGCTCGGCTATGAAGAACCCGTCTACAGAGGATTCAAAGAAGACCGTGCAAGTGAAGGCTACTACAGGCTGAACTTCAGGACTCCCGAAGGCTTCAGCGGCAAGAGGCTGCTCCTGAATTTCGACGGAGTATGGTCGGAAGCCGAAGTATGGCTCAACGGAGAACTGCTCGGTACCCATGTCGGCGGATACACCGGCTTCTCTTTCACAATCACCGACAGGCTGAAAGAGGACGGAGATGACAACATTCTGGCAGTCAAGGTGATACAGACAGGCAGAGACTACAAGTTCGACACTTTTGATGACTGGACCCTGGGAGGGATATACAGGGATGTGAGCATTTCGGCGACTCCGCGCAAGCGCTGGATTGAATATGTGACAGCCGTCACGGACCTCGACTTCTACAACGAGGACGCCGAACTCGAAGTCAGGGCCATGATAGGCGACACCCACAAGAACACACTCCCCGGCAACTATCCCAGTCCGGGAGAGCCGTACAGTCTCCGGATGACGCTCTCCGACGCCGAAGGGCACATCGTACAGACGCGGACGCTGGAAGTCCCGGCCCACACATCCACAAGCAGGGAACTGAAACAGTCATTCCACCTGACACAGCCGGAGAAATGGACTGCGGAGACCCCTTATCTCTACACTCTCAAGGTCGAACTCGTGGAGAAGGACGGAGTGAGCCAGGTCTGGCAGGACAAGATAGGCATACGTGAAATAAGCACCGACGGAGGCGTATTCCGCATCAACGGCCAGACCGTAAAACTGCGCGGAGTAAACAGGCACGACGAGTATCCTGATGTCGGAAGGGCGACGCGACGCGAACACTGGCTCAAGGACATTAAGATGATGAAGGATGCCAACATCAACTATATCCGGTGCAGCCACTATACGCCGGCCGAAGGCTTCATCAGGCTCTGCGATTCTCTCGGAATGTATGTAAGCAACGAAGTTTCGCTCGGAGGTTCGGGGGACCTTATGTACGATCCTTCATATATGAGCTCCACACTGATCCGTACAGACGAGACCGTGAGAAGGGACATCAACCGCGCTTCCATTGTAGTATGGTCTGTAGGGAACGAGGATCCGCTGACACCACAGCATCTTGCCGCCATCAAGTACATCAAGGCCCTTGATCCCACCAGGCCTGTGCTTATTCCATGGAGGCACGAGGGCTGGCTTCCGGAAGAGATAGACATGCTTTCCGTGCATTACTGGAAACCTGCAGAATACGACAGTATCGCCGGGAACTCAAGCCGGCCAATAATTTCCACCGAATACACGCACGCCTACGGAAACGAGGGGATGGGCGGACTGGACGAACGCTGGAAAGCCTTGACAAGACATCCTTCCGGAGCAGGAGCGGCAATATGGATGTGGGCAGACCAGGGTCTGTGGACCCCCACGGCCAGGCCGTCGGGCTACACCGACAGTTTCAGCAGCGACCCCCACCTGCGTATAGACGGGCAAGGATGGGACGGCATCGTGGATTCATGGCGCAACCCAACGGGAGACTATTGGGAGACGAAAGCCGTATACGCCCCCGTATATCCCCTCGTGGAGACTGCAACGTTCACTCCGGGCGAACAAGAAGTGACCGTCCCCATACAGAACGACTACGATTTCACGGACCTTTCCGAGGTCAGCATATATTGGGAGATTTTCGAAGAAGGAAAGAGTCTCGGCTGCGGAGAGGACAGAATTAACGGTGCGCCCCACAGCGCCCACCTGTTCAGGCTCCCCGTTTCTGCCGTCTCTGCCGGTACAGACCCGAGCAGAAGTCACTACGCCCATTTGACATTCCTCGATTCGGAGGGACGGGAAATCACAAGGCGCTCCATAGAACTGGTTCCTGCCACAATACCTATGAGGACATACGCTCCGGTAAAACTGGCACTGGACAAGGGAAAGACCATAACAGTCACGGCCGGCAGGAACGAATATTTCTTCGACCCGGGCACCGGAGAGCTTTGCGGCATCTCGGCAAACGGGAAAATGCTTGCCGAAGGTCTGTCCCCAACTCTCTGGAGACCACTTGACCAATGCGAAGTCACGGCATTCTCCAAGCCTGACCGCAGATATGCCCACAATCTCAACGGGGCGGTGCCCGAAGTGCGGAGTCTGGAAACAAAGACTGCCGGAAGTTCCGTCATCATCACGGCAAGCGTAAGGTACAGAGTGGCCGAAGATGAATATTTCGACACCGAATACCGATACACCGTATCCGATGACGGATCTCTTGCCGTCCACTATGAAATCCTGGCACATCTGGGCATAAGTCAGCTGCCCATAGTGGGAATGAACCTGGCAACAACAGGACCCGAAAGCATCAAATGGCTCGGTCTCGGAGAAGCCGATGCCTGGCCATACAGGGACAGCGCCCCGATTTTCGGATACTGGGGCGGCAGCGCGGACAGCGTGTACGGGAACAAGGCCATGAGAAGAATCGACCTCGGGTTCGGCAACGAAACGCTTTCGGCTTCCGGCACCGGGTACTTCTGGCGCGACAGAGAAAGGCCCGAATCGGTCAGCCTGCTTTCGGAAGTGTTCGCACGTCCCGAGAAAGGCCGTCAGGCGGGCGAAGAGATGCCCGCATTGAGGACAGACACAGGCAAGCCGTTCTGCGGAGACATAATATTCAGCACGGCAGCAACAATTGAGGAGCACTGACAGATGAAATCGGCTGGAATCACTGCTGCCCTGGCAATATTGTGTCTGGCAGCATCAGGTTGCGGGCAGGCTTCCCTCCGCTCCGGAGCGACGATGGAAGACGCATGGGAGGTTTTCTCCGCACCCCAAGACGGAAACAGGACAAAAGTATGGTGGTTCCACGGAGAGACCGAAACCACCAGGGAAGGCATCACAGCCGACCTCGAGGCTTTCAAAAGGGCAGGTGTCGGCGGAGTGGTCTACTATGACCAGGTGCACGGTGACGGAGAAGGGGCCTTGCCCGCTTTCTCCGGAGAGTGGTGGGAAATGCTGAAGTTCGCGGCTTCTGAAGCCCGGCGTGCAGGTCTCGGCTTCGACATAAACATATCCAACGGATATGTGGCCGGCGGGCCGTGGATAAACGATTCTCTTGGAATGCAGAGGCTGCTGGCGGCAGACACCGTCGTCAGAGGCGGAAGGAAGCTGAGGATGGAACTCCCCGAACCTGAAGAACGCATATTCAGGGATGTCGCCGTCGTCGCTTTCCCTGCAAGGACAGGCCATATTGAGAAATATTGCAGCTGGACCATGAAAGACGGACATCTGGTTATGGAATCCGACAGCGCTGTCACCGTCAGGAGCATAAGCTACAGGACCGTGCTGAAGGGGAAGTCGAGAGGCGGGGCGATGAACGAGCCAGGCCCTCCTGCTGACAGATTCTACAGTCCTTCATTCCAGGAAAGACCCCCTGTCGGAACGCTCGAAACCTCTGACGACGGAATCCACTATACAAAAGTGTGCGACCTGCCTCCCCTGTATGCCCAGTGTTCCGCCAACTGGGACAGGAAAACCGTAGCTTTCCCGGCTGTCAGCGCCAGATTCTTCAGGCTGACCGCCACGGAAGACCTGAAGGGAGAAGTCTATCTTTCCTCTTCGGCCAGAATGAACAACTGGGAAGAAAAAACCGCACTGTACGCCGAATACATAGACGACCGGGACACTCCATCCTACTCCGGCGACGAAGTCATCCGCTCCGGAGAACTTGTGGACCTGTCTGCACTGTCCCGGAACGGGACCGTTGAATGGGACGCTCCGGAAGGCGAATGGTGCGTCATGCGGTTCTACATGACACCGACAGGGGTCAAAAGCCGCCACGGAAGAAAGAATCTCATAGGCCTGGAGACAGACAAGCTCTCGCGCACCGCCACTCTCGTACACTGGAACAACTATGTGCAGCCCATACTTGACACCCTTGGAACGATAGGGATAAAACCCGACGGAATCTGTATGGACAGCCATGAGGCGGGTTCGCAGAACTGGACGCCCGGATTCGAGAAAGAGTTCGCCTCAAGGCGTGGATACTCCATAATGGAATACCTGCCGGTGATGGCGGGACTTGTGGTGGACAGCAGCGAAAAAACCGAAAAGATACTGTATGATCTGAGGAGCACCATTTCCGAATGTGTGGCAGACAACTATTTCGGAGAACTCCAAAGACTGGCCGACAGTGCCGGACTTGAGTTCACGGCACAGGCCATGGGCAACGGGCAGAGTATGGTGGTTGACAATCTCGCTGTGAAAGGCCGTGTAGAAAGACCCCAGGGTGAATTCTGGGCAAGACACACCAACGGCAGCTACGACATAAAGGAAGCCTCCAGCGCCGCTCATATATACGGCAAGACCATAGCCTCCGCGGAAGCATTCACCGACATGAAATACCATCATACCTTAGCCGACATGAAGGTCCTCGCCGACTTCGCATATGCGAACCAGGTGAATGAGTTCGTCGTATGTGCATCGGCTTACCAACCGTGGATGGACCGCGTTCCGGGAAACACGGCCGGGGGCTGGCATTTCTGCCTCAACAGAAACAACACCTACTGGGAATACAGCCGTTCCTTCTGGGATTATCAGGCCCGCTGTGCCGGAGTGCTCAGACTCGGGACACCCGCACCTGACCTGTGCATATACCTTGGAAACAATTCTCCTGTAAAACTCCAAACCTACCGTCTTCCCGTAATACCACCCGGCTACGACTTCGATGTGTGCACGGCCGACGGGCTGCTTGGACAGACTTACGGCGAGGATGGAAAGCTGAAACTGAAATCCGGAGGAGAATACAGGATACTTGTCATCGAGGACTTGAGCGATGTCCCGGAAGATGTGGAAAAGCATATAGCAGGACTCAGAGCAGAAGGCGTACCCGTCTGCAGCAGCGGGGATCTTTCCGATGCGCTGCGCAAATACGGGATAAAGCCGGACCTTGTCGACAGCAGCAGGCACACAGTTGACAGCAAGATACATTTCGGACACAGGATTCTCTCGGACGCAGACATGTATTTCATTTGCAACCACAGCAAGGACAGTTACCGGGGCGGCATTTCAGTCAGAAGCGGATACGGCAATGCATATTGGTGGAATCCGCTTGACGGAAGCCGTGTCAGGCTGGAATCCTCGTCCGACGGAGAATACCGCACAGTAGCCATGGCTCTGGCACCGGAGGAATCGGGATTCCTCGTAGTGTCAGACGTCCAGATAGACGGACTGAAGACCCGTGTTCCGGATGCCGTGGAAAAGACGGTCGAAATCAGCGGACCATGGGAAATATACTTCGACCCTGTGAACGGCGGATGCGGATCCGTCTCTGCCGACAGGCTTTTCGACTGGTCGGGAAGTACGGATCCCCGCATACGCTACTATTCGGGGACGGCAATCTACAGTTGTTCTTTCGAAATGGACCCCATCGACCTTGATTCAGAAGTCTTCCTGCAGTTCTCGCGTCTCGGGGCAATAGCCCGGGTATCCGTGAATGGCAGCTTAGCCGGCGACGTATGGTGTTCTCCGTGGAAAGTGGAAATCGGGCATCTCCTGCACGAAGGTGACAACGAACTGAAGATAGAAGTCACGAACACCCTCGCCAACAGAATAATAGGCGATGCCATGAAACCGGATTCCGGACGAAGCACCTACTCCACCACGGAAATCTACGGGAAGGACGACACGCCCTATGCTTCAGGAATCATAGGCCCCCTCTGTCTGACTATAAGGGAAAATGATTAACTTTGGCCAGTTATTGACTGCCTTATGAATACCGGAAAACTAGTGTCACTTGCGGCTGCAACTCTCTTTGCATGCTGCCACATTGCATCAGCCCAGATAGGCCTGCCCAAGATCATCGGGGACAACATGATTCTCCAGCAGGGCAAGGAGGTGGCAATCTGGGGCACCGGCGTGCCCGGAAGAAGGATTTCAGTGAAATTCGACGGACAGAACGTCAGGACCACGGTTGGAGAGGACGGCAAATGGATGCTGCACCTTTCTCCCATGGATGCCTGCTCCGAAGCGCGGAGAATGACGGTTTCCGACGGAAAAACCACGGTCAGGATCGAGGACGTGCTCGTCGGCGAGGTATGGCTGGCCTCAGGACAGTCCAACATGGAATACAGGATGAGCAGGCCGGCCAACTATGTTCTCCAGCAGCGAGGGGAAGACATTCAGGCGGAAGTCCTCGAACAGGGCGGTGACAAGCGCATCCGCGTGCTCTATGTGGAGAAGAAAGTCGGGACCGACACATTGCCGAGCCAGGGATGGAAACCCTCGTCCAGAGAGACCATAGCCGCAGTCTCGGCTCCCGGATATCTGTTCGCCAAAACGATTGCCGACAGCCTGGATGTCCCTGTCGGAATCATCAGCAGCTCATGGGGAGGCTCCGAAATCGAAGTCTGGATGCCGGAGGAGGTCATAGGCGAATATACTGCCGGACACCCGGAAAGCGTCAACAACAGAATACGCCCGTCCGCATTCGGCTCAAAATTCGCCTCCATGATCCGTCCCATGATTCCGTATACGGTAAGGGGCTTCCTGTGGTATCAGGGCGAAAGCAACCTTATAGACAACCCCGGAAGTTTCACTTCATACTACGACAAGCAGAAACTCCTTGTGGAAAGCTGGAGGGCGCTGTGGGGCGACAGCTCGCTCCCGTTCTACTATGTGCAGCTTGCACCGTATGCCTACTCGCAACGCAGAGACAGGCATCCGATAGGCAGGGATGTCCTGCCGCAATTCTGGGAAATCCAGCAAAGATTGATGGAGGTACCTCATACAGGAATGGCTTCGACAACCGACCTCGTCGACAGGATCGGGGACATACATCCGCCGTACAAGCACATTGTAGATTACAGACTGGCGCTGTGGGCCCTCAGGGACGAATACGGACGGAGCGGCCTTGAAACTCTCGGCCCCGTATTCGAGTCCGCACAGGTCAGTGAGGGGAAGCTGGAGCTGAGCTTCTCGCATGCCGACGGGATGAAGACTTCCGACGGGAAGCCCGCAAACTGGTTCCAGCTCATATATTCAAACGGAAGAAGCGGCAGTCCTGAGCCTGTCATCTCAGGGAACAAGCTGATCTTCAGCATACCGGAAGGATACAGAGTCGAGGAGATCAGGTTCGGATGGGACGAAACAGCGATGCCGAACCTCATGAACGGTGCCGGTCTTCCGGCCCTGCCCTTCCGCTACAGTTTCGCAGAAGCCGCCGGAGAGGATATCTGAGACGTACGGTGAATCGCAATGACGGCAGGAAATTTCAGTCCTTCTGTGCACGCGGAAGCTGAAAGACCTCCATGCCGTGCAGCTTGCCGTCGTCAATTCTTACGCGCAAAGCCGTACGCATGACATGCCAGCCCTGTATGCCGGCAGCTCCGGGATTGATGTAAAGCATATTGCGCTGTCTGTCGTTCATCACTTTAAGTATGTGCGAATGCCCGCAGACGAAAACGTCCGGGTGATAAGCGTCGATCAGAACCTTTGCGTCCTTGTCATAGTGGCCCGGTGAGCCGCCGATATGCTTGAGGAGCACGCGAATTCCCTGAATCTCAATAATCTTGGATTCAGGGAATTCGCTGCGTATGTCCTGACCGTCACAATTGCCGTACACTCCGACAAGAGGCTTGAAAGCCGCAATGCTGTCGGCGAATTCAATTCCGCCTCCGAAATCACCGGCATGCCATATCACGTCAACGGGTTCCAGAAACTTCCGGAACCCTGCGCTGAACACCCCGTGAGTGTCACTGATTATTCCGACGAACATCAGTCCTGTCCCGCAAGATGCTTCTCCCAGGCCCAGGCGGCGGCGAGAGTCTCGTCCACACTGCGCTCAGCCTTCCAGCCGAGTTCCCTGTTGGCAAGGGAAGTGTCGGCCCATATTGCCGGAACATCACCGGCGCGGCGGGGAGCGAACTTCCAGTTGAGCTTGAGACGGTTGACCTTCTCGAAGGAATTGATGAGTTCCAGAACGGATACGGGACGCCCCGTGCCGATGTTGAATATCTCGTAATCATCCTTCATCCTGCCGTCAAGCATCCTGGAGACAGCGCAGACATGGGCCTTGGCCAGATCGACAATGTCGATGTAGTCACGCAGGCAAGTGCCGTCAGGAGTGTCGTAGTCGTTGCCGAATACAGAAAGGCACTCCCTCTTCCCTATCGCTGTCTGTGTAATGAACGGAACAAGATTGTTTGGCACCCCGCGTGGAAGTTCTCCGATAAGTGCTGAAGGATGTGCGCCGATAGGATTGAAATATCGCAGCGCTATTCCCTTGATTCCGGCATAAGCATGCACACTGTCCCTCAGGATATCCTCGCATATCTGCTTGGTGTTTCCGTAAGGAGAAGTGGCCGGCTGGCGCGGTGTCTGTTCGGTCACCGGCAGCTTGTCGGCAACCCCATAGACTGTCGCGGAAGACGAGAACAGAATGTTGCACCCGCCCTGGCGTCTCGAAGCCTCAACAATGTTCAGAAAAGACGCGAGATTGTTGCGGTAGTATTTCAGAGGTTCCGCAACAGATTCGCCGACGGCCTTGAACGCTGCAAAATGAATCACGGCGTCAATCCTGTAATCCGAGAACAGTTTCTCCACCGCAGCAAAGTCACAGAAGTCCATCTTCACAAGCGGCAGCTTCCTGCCGAGAATGCGGCAAACTCCGTTGTAGTTGGTCTCGTCGCAATTCGACATGTTGTCGGCAATCACGACATCGTAGCCGGCCTGCGACAGTTCCACGGTCACATGGCTTCCGATAAATCCGGCACCTCCGGAAACAAGTACAGTCTTAGACATATCAAGATCAATATTTTCACATTCAAAATTCATCCTGCCCATGGCGATGTTCAAAGACATACGCGCAGACCTGCAGTCAGTATCCCCTGGCAGCCAAACCCGGCCTCCAGAAAGCCGCGGAACATCGTGCTGCCGAAATCGAATCCTACGGGAGAAGCCTGAAAGGCAAAAGTCAGCCTGGCCGGATTCTGGGACAGGCACAACATCGCTCCGGCTGAGACCCTCGAATACATGCTTATGCTCGAAAGGCTGAACCACTTGAACGCAACTGAAGGCATTACAAAAATGAACGAGTAATTCCCGTTGCTTGGACTGGATTCATAAACGGGATTGCCGTCCTGGTCATGGCCGGCAAGTTGCGAAAAGCGCAAGGTACAGCCCTCATATCCGACAACTCCGCCGACTGCAATGCTGCGGTGGACATAGCGGTGATATCCCAATCCTATCGAGCCCGACGAAGACAAGTCTTCGATACGTGCGGCACCGAGAGAGAATGCCGTTCCCAACGCGCCGCCGACTGCCATTGACAGGCTCGTATATGACCCCTGTCCATAAAAGACCGACAGTTCATTGTCAGGCAGGCTGTATCCCTGCCTTGTGGTATAGGTCTGCGCTCCGGCCTGCAACTGCAGCAGGAGAAGAGACAACAGCGCCAGAGACAAAATCCGTTTCATGCATATATGGTTTATATCAAGCCAAATATACAAAAAACTTGCATCAGAATGTAATTTCCTCTCCTTTGTAGAAATCAAGAAGCCTTGTCTGGAACAGGCACTCGTACTTGGAGCGGACGAAATCCGACTCGGCACTCAGCCAGCTGTTCTTCGCATCATTGTAGTCGGCAATGCTGGCCTTGCCGTTGCGGTACTTCTCCTCGGTCAGTTCATAATGCTGTCTGGCACTTTCGGCAGACTCAAGGCTGCTGGTATATTTCGACTGTGAGGCGACCGCATTGTAGTAGGCCTGCTGTATTTCCTTGTACAGAGACTTCTTTACACTTTCAACCTGCAGCTGCTGGTTTTCGTAGCTCAACTCCGCATTCCGCACTGAATTTCTCGTGGAAAAACGCGCAAAGATTGGGATGCTGAGTGACAGGCCCACATACTGGCTGAAATTGTTCTTCATCTGGTCAGCGAAACTTGAAGAATTAATGTGTGATGTAGTGTAGTAGTTGGTCCCGATGCCACCGGTCAGGGAGAGACTGGGGAGATATGCACCCTTTGCCCTGTCGATGTTCACCTTCGCATATTCAAGATTTCGCAAAGCCGACTTGACCGCAGGCTTGATGTCCTCCGCCTTGGAATATATGGACTCCGGATTTTCAAGCAGCTGCAGCTCGAAACTCTCCACCGAAGGAGTGACTATTGCGAAACCTTCGGGCGAAGACAGTTCGAGAAGTTGGGTCAAGTCAAGAACAGCGAGCTGCAGATTGTTGGCGGCCTGGGTCTCCGACAGCCTGCTCTGGGCCAAAGTGGCCTGCTGTGCGGACACCTCCGCCTCGCTCACCTTTCCTGCCAGTTTGCGGGCCTTCACCTGTTCCAGAAGTTCCGCATCGTGTTCAGCCTGCGCGGAGGCCACCTTGTACATCTCCTGGTTGTACAGGATCTCGACATAGGCCTGCGCGACATTCACCCTGATGTCGTCCTTGGCCTTTTCGAGATCCTCCATTGCGGCCGCAAGCCCGAGTTTCCCGAGCTTGATGCCGTTGTTGATGTCAAAGCCCTGGAAAATCGGGATATCCGCGCCGAGGCTGAACGAAGTTGAAGTAGTGTTTGAGTTAGTATATGTATTGTCAGCCGTCAAGCCACGCCCGAAAGACAGGTTTTCGGAAGCCGATGCGCTCAGGCCGGGAAGCCTGCGGTTCTGTGCCGTGTTGAGCTCGACCTCCTTCTGCTTGAGGGCGACCTCGCTCTGCCTTACGGTGATGCTGTGTTCAAGTGCATAATTTATGCACTCCTCGAGGCTCCACGGGCCTGAATGGTCAATTTCCTCCTGGGCAGTCGAAGGCTGCCAGAGCGCCAGTGCAAGCGAAAACGCAAGCAGTGACGAAACGAATGTGCGGTTTCCCATGACTATTCCTCGTTTATGATACGGATACCACGGACCTTGTCACCTGCCTTGAGTCCGGACTTGACCTCGATGTTGATACCGTCACTGAGTCCGGTACTGATGGCGGTACGCTGATAATCACCATCGGCCCGCTTGAGATAGACAAAGCAGCTGTCACCTTCGAATTCCAGGGCACTTTCAGGTACCGACACGACCCCGAGAGCCTCCTTAAGGACTATCTCCGCATTTGCGCTGTAGCCTGAACGCATCACATAGTCCCTGTTGACATCAACAGCAGCCTTTATCTCAAACTGGTTGGCTCCGTTCTCCTCAACGGCCTTGGGCGCAATGTACTCGAGAGTCGCCGAAGAACTGTATCCGGGAAGCGCTCCGACGCTTATGAGCATCGGCATTCCTTCCTTGAGGGAGCCGACCTCCGTCTCGTCGATATTACCGTCAAAAATCAGGTCCGACATGTCGGCAACCGTGGCTACCGTGGTTCCGTCATTCATGGTATTTGCCTGTATGACCGAATTTCCCACCTTCACGGGAATGTCCAGAATAAGCCCCGTTATTGTAGAACGCACCAGCGTGGAGCTCTCGGTTGCGTTTGAAGAAGACACTCCGTCACGGATGACCTCAAGAGCTTCCTGGGCAGCCGCCCTCTCCTCCTTCGCCTGATTCAATGCCTGCAGAACCTGGTCATATTCCTCTGCACTCACAAGTTCCTTGTCGAAAAGGATCTTCTCTCTCTCATAGTCGGTCTGGGCCTGCTTGAGGTTGATGTCCGCAAGGCGTACCCTCGATTCCGCGGAACTCAGCGAGCTCATGTCAGGAATCACCTTGAGTTTTGCGATGACCTCATTCTCCTCAACCTGCTCTCCGGCCTCCTTGTAGATTTCCGAGATAATGCCGTTGATCTGCGGCTTGATGTCCACTTCGTTGCGAGGCTCGATCTTGCCGGTCACGACCGTGGTTTTCCTGATGTCCATCACCGTTGCCTCCAGTTCCTGCCAGCGGACAACCTCCGGACGGGATTTCTGGAACAGGAACACGAATGTTCCGATGATTATCGCCGCCAGCAAGGCGAGCGCAATGTACTTGAATGCCTTTTTCATATTCTGTCTTTTTATATTATTCGTCTCTCATCGCGTCTACGGGCTTTATGTGCATTGCCCGGTACGCCGGTGCCAGCCCGGCAAGGACGCCCAGCACTGCCAGCAGCAGAGCCGAAGCCACTGCGGTCCAGAAATCCACCTGGAATGAAGTTGCATTGTGGTTCAGCACCTCCAGGATATTCAGCATGAACACCGAGAACACTATTCCCAGGCACCCGGCCATGAGCGTAAGGGTAATGCTCTCCATGATTATCTGGGAAAGTATGTCCCACGGAGTCGCCCCGATGGCCCGGCGGATACCGATTTCGGTGGTACGTTCCTTGACCGTAACCATCATGATGTTGCTGACTCCGATTGCTCCGGCCAGAATAGTTCCCAAACCTATCAGCATTATCAGGAAATTGATGCCCATGAAAAGGTTGTCGATCAATGCGAACATTTCTTCAGTATTGAGTATGTACAGGGCCTGGAGGTCCGTAGGGTCAAACTTGTGCTCTCTCGCCATTATCTCGCGGATGTTGTCCTCAAGCGATGACATCCGGACTCCGGATTTCCCGGTCATGCAGATGATGTCAACAACGCTTCCGCGGCTGTAGACTTTCTGGGCAACGGGCAAAGGCACGGTCACGGCCATGTCAGCAGAACCGTTGATGCTGATGTTGCCGGCGTTGAAATCCACGCCCACAATCTGGTAATACACCGTACCTACCTTGATGCGCTTGCCGCAGGGATCGCCTCCGTCAGGGAAAAGCGAATCATATATATGTTTGCCGATCACGCAGACCTTACGTTCCTGAAGAATGTCCGTTTCATTGAGGTAGCGCCCGTACTTGATCTTCGGCGTCTCAATCAGAGCATAGTCGGCATATACGCCCTTGACATTTGCCTCCACGCTTCTCTCTCCATAGACGGCCGACTGGTCCCAGTTGCTGACTTCAGGTGTCACTGTCTCCAGTCCAGGGACCATGGTCTTGAGCCTGTCCACGTCTTTGTACGTAAGATTCCACCAGCGGCCACGCTGGAATCCGCCGTAAGGTTTTGAAGTACGGTCCGAAATGATTACGGTGGTGTTCGTGGCAAAACCTTCGAAGTTCCGGTAAAGCATTTCCTTGACACCCTGACCGCCGCCCATCAGGAACAGTAGCATGAAAATGCCCCAGAAGATGCCGAAGCCGGTCAGCAGGCTGCGGCTCTTGTTGCGGGTCAGGGAATCAGTTATCTCCGTAAATGTGTCTATGTCGAATCTCATTCCGCTCTCAATGCTTCAATAGGTCTGACTCTGGCGGCTCTGCGGGCAGGGAAAAAGCCCGCGACGGTGCCGGCAATTATGAGCACCAGTGTCGCCTCTATCGCCACGTCAACTCCGACAGTAGGATTGACAAATATCGAGATCTCCTGTCCCATTATGGTAGAGGATGATTGTCCGACAGTCTTGTCCAGAATCTCGCAGGCCACCAGCCCCACGACCATCCCGACATAGCCGAAAAACGCAGTGATGCTCACGCTTTCGGCAATGATCAGCTTGGTGATGCTCCATGGACTCGCTCCGATCGCCTTGCGTATTCCGAATTCGTGCGTACGCTCCTTCACGGTGATCAGCATGATGTTGCTTACTCCGACTATTCCGCTGAGCAGCGTGAACAGGCCGACTATCCAGAGGGCGGTGGTAAGTATGTTCCGCCCCTTCTGCATCTGCATGTTCTGAGTCACCCTGTTGGTGATCCACAGTGCACTCTCGTCATCGGGAGCGGCACCGTGGTTGAGATTCACAACCGTCTTGTAGGCATCCTCGAATTCCTCGTTCTGCTGCTCTGTCTCCAGCCCGTGGAAAGTAAAGGTCAGGTCGCTTATGTCATCGCCGGGCTTCCAGATGGTACGGACCGTTGAAAAAGGAGCATATACCAAACTGCTGTTGGTCATCATGTCCGCCTTGGTGATGCCGACAACCTTGAAGACCAGATCCCCTGCCTTAATGTTTTTTCCCACAAGACCAGGCACTTCCGAAGCCTTGTCAACAAGGCGCTCGGCAAGTGTCTCGGGTATCACGGCCACCTTGCGCATTCCGGCAATGTCATTCGGATTTATGAATCGGCCGTAGAGAATCTCTATCTTCTCCATTGACGCCCGCTCGGGATAACTTCCCTCTATTGAACAGCTGCTGTACTTGTCCCCGTTGTTGACGGTAACGGTAGCGGAAACCGTTGCGGAGACATCGTCTACATGATCGGAGAACAATTCCCCCGAAGTAAGGTCGACATCGCTTTCGTCCAGCGTTATCTGCCTGTTCTCCTGAAGGCCGCCGTAAGGCTTTGATGTCCAGCCACCGCGCACGCGCATGGTGTTTGTCGACAACGAGCTCCCGCCGACCATAAAGGCGTTGAGGACCCCGTTGCCCGCGCCGAGCAGCACGATGATCATGAAGATTCCCCATGCGACCGCGAAACCCGTAAGGCAGGTGCGCAACTTGTTCCTGCGCACGCTTTCTATTATTTCAATGAAAAGGTCTCTCATTTCATTATGGTGTCTGCGCCGAAACGTGAAGCCCGGTGATCGCGGTTATCTTCTATCTTCCCTATTATGCCGTCCTTTATGTGGATTATCCTGTCAGTGCAGTTCGCGACACCGCTTTCGTGCGTCACCACTATCACCGTGACGCCGTCGCGCCTGTTGAGTTCCCCCAGCAATTCCATTACCTCCTCCGAAGTCTTCGAATCGAGGGCCCCGGTAGGCTCGTCGGCAAGGATTATCTTCGGACTGGTGATAAGCGCCCGGGCAATCGCCACTCTCTGCTTCTGCCCGCCTGACATCTCGTTGGGATAATGTGACGCCCAGTCGGCAAGTCCGAGACGGTCAAGGTACTCCATCGCCATCTCATGCCGCTTGCGGCGTCCGACTCCCTGATAGAACAACGGCAACTCCACATTTTCCACGGCTGTCTTGAACGAGATCAGGTTGAAAGACTGGAACACGAAGCCTATCAGCTTGTTGCGGTACTCTGCGGCCTGTCTCTCGCTAAGGCCCCATATCAGGTTTCCGTCTATACGGTATTCTCCGGAATCGTAGTTGTCCAGAATCCCGAGAATGTTCAGAAGCGTCGACTTGCCTGAGCCCGAAGCGCCCATTATGGAAACGAACTCACCCTTGTCAATGCTCAGGTCTATCCCCTTGAGCACATGGAGAGGCTGTCCGTTGTTGTAGGTCTTGTTGACCCCTTTGACTTCAATCAGCATATAGCGACTTATTGAACTAATACACTACAAAAATATGACAAAAAAATCATTTTGCAAACAGAACGGGGAAAAATAGACTTCAGCGCTGTTTTTCCCGGGAATCCCTGAGCGAGAATTCACAGCCGCAGAAAGTCTGGTTGTAGAAATTCTGTTCCCTGATGATCTCACTGCGTCTGGGCTGCAGGCCGCCCTTGCGCCAGTTCATCGCCCAAAAAACGGGAGACTGCCCGGCACATGAGACTGCTACCGACCGGCATGCCCACTCCCCTGCGGCGTTCACCTGATCCAGGTCTTTCCAGCGCGAAGAGGCAAGTGTCGTAGTCAAAACCGAGAAGCCGTTTTCCGAAGCATATCTTGCGGCCCTCAAGAGCCTGAAACGGAAGCACACGCAGCAGCGCGCCCCTCTTTCCGGCTCATTTTCAAGACCTTTGATGTCCGAGAACCACGCGTCATGGTCATACTCATCATCAACCGCCTCAACCCCCAAAGTCTCGCAATAGCGCCTCAACTCGGACTTGCGGAGTTCATATTCCTCAAGCGGCACTATGTTGGAATTGCTGAAAAAGACAGTCGGGCGCAAGCCGTTCTGCACCATGCACTCAAGCACCGCGCCGGAGCACGGGGCACAGCATGAATGAAGCAGGATCTTTCCTTCTGCAGGTGGATTGAGGATCAACGCCATAGGTCGGCAAATTTAAGAAAAAACAGCTCCGGGCAGAAATCACCAGCCGAAAATGTTGCGCAGCACCCACCACAGCACCACCGCCGCCAGTATGCTCCATGAGAGAACCGGACTCGTGCCGATGCGGTACAACTTGGGGAATCTGCCCTTCAGCGCCTCTGCCGAAATGAGAAAGGCCAGCAGGGGAATTGACATCACCATCAGGGCATTGTAGCGGAAAGCCTGGCAAAGGTCTAGATTGAGCAGTTGATGCAAAGCCCGCTGAGTCCCGCAGCCGGGACATTTGAGTCCGGTCAGCAGAAGAAACGGGCACTTGGGAAAGAAGCCGGAACTTTGCGGATCGAAAATTCCGAGGACAAGCAGGGCTAAAAGGACGGCCAGCAGAATCAGCAGTCTCCGAATGCGCATCAAATGAACGAAAGCAGCCCTGCAAGTATGCCCATCGACCAGAGCACGGCCGCCAAAATCAGGTAAAGGCATCCCCATACCAGACTTATTATAATCCAGGTCTGTGCAGTCTTGTTCTTCCTTTCGGACTCATAGTAAAGATTCTGCCGTGTCTGCTCATTCATGCTCAGCAGGGACGAATTATACAGGCTGTTGGACTCTGCCGAATAGACGATCGCCACTACGCCGCCCACAAGGCAGCAGAAAAGAGTACAAAGAATGGCCCACACCATCTTGCTGCTGTGGGGAGGCAGTACGGCCGAAGGCTGCCCATATTGAGAATTCTGGTCAAATTGGTCAATTTCCATAACAAGAAACAGTTTTTTCACTATACCTGTCAAATATAGTGAAATAGTGGACCAAATTAAAATTATTCCACATCCTTTATGTCTATCAGGTTGTTGAGAATGGCATATACCGTAAGCCCGGGAATGGAGCGTATGCCT
>CABUIX010000036.1 GCA_902491795.1 uncultured Bacteroidales bacterium
CGGATATGTTGAGTTCATCCGCAATCTCCTTGTTGATCAGTCCCCTTGCCACACACGCGAGGATCTCCTTCTCTCTCGCCGACAGTTCCGCGTCCTTGTCATCTTCGGGCCCATTATCATAATGCCGGTTTTCCAGATTATGGTTCCCCTCCAGAATCCTTGCCATCGGCACAAGAATATGGTCCTCAATGCAGGTATGAGAGCGGAGATCGTCCTGGAGCGCATACAGGTCCTGAAGCAGGCAGAGCCTGAGGGAATCATCGCACTCCGCAGGGAGCGACTTCATCACAATGTTCTTGAGATCAGAAAGCTTCTCGTCGATGTTCGTGTGATGAGACTCAAAATAGCCTATGTTGAAATCCCCGTTCCTTCTGCCTCCGGCAAGGCCTTCGACATACGGGAGCACCTCGTCTTCCTCAAAGGCGAAATGTCTTAGAATCTCGTCCCTGTAGCCGTAGAAGAAGTCCCGGACAATCTGCTGCTGAGGCCGCCTGCAGGGCTCGACAAGTTTCTCTATGGAATTGGATATCGACTCTATGGCATTCCTGAGATAATAGTCGTGCGACCTGCGTACATACATGACCACATCTTCAACCCTGCAGTGTCTGACTTCACGCACTGAAGGCCTGAAATCCCCCGAGGCATACACTCGGCATATCAGCACAACCGTATCGGTGTCCAGCCCGTTTTTCTGACAGATCTCGGAAACTGTCTTCTCGCCGAAACTTCCTGACACGCCGAGACGGGACAGGACAAGCAGCAGCCTGCAATTGTAGTCTGCCAGCACTGACAATTTGGTGTTTCCCGTAAAAATATCCATATGCAACCAGTTTATGCCGGCTTTGAAGTTGCCTATGCGAATCGTCAGGAATCCTGATCCGGATTCTCCTTCCTGTCGGAGCTGCAGCCGTCTCTCTTGCCGCAGGAGGCACACGAGCCGTCGCATCCGTCCTCAAGCGGATGCCTGTGGAGGTACCTCAGCGCAAAAGTCAGTGCAACAATCACGACAACTATTATTAACAAGTCGACAATATTCATGATTCTAAAAGAAAATTCCTGCAACCAGATATGCCAGCAAGGCGCATACCCAGGCAACCGCACACTGGAAAACGATCATCGCCAATGCCCATTTGCCTCCCAGTTCCCTGCGCACGGCCGCAATGGCCGCAATGCAAGGAGTATAAAGCAGGCAGAAAGCAAGCAACGGAATGGCCGTAAGCGGCGTAAGTACAGACGATACACCCAGCACCTGCAGAGTGGACACGACGCTTTCCTTTGCAAGGAATCCGCTGATCAGTGCCGTCACTATCCGCCAGTCTCCCAGTCCGAGCGGAGAGAACAACGGAGCAATCAGCCCTGCAATCGCGGCAAGCATGCTGTCCTGTCCGTCGACCAGGTTGAGCCTGAAGTCGAACGACTGAAGGAACCAAATCACGATTGAAGCCACGAAAATCACCGTGAATGCCCGCTGAAGGAAATCCTTGGTCTTGTCCCACATCAGCCTGAGAACATTTTTCAGTCCAGGCATCCTGTAGTTCGGAAGCTCCATGACAAACGGAGCCGCCTCACCACGAGAACTTGCCTTCGAAAATACAGCGACGACAAGGCCGACAAGAATCGCCGAAAGGTACAGTATCACCAGTACAAGTCCACCATGTCCCGGGAAGAACATGCTGGTAAGAAATGCGTAAATAGGAATCTTGGCCGAACAGCTGATGAACGGGGTCAGAATCACCGTCATCTTCCTGTCACGGGCCGAAGGAAGAGTCCTGGTGGCCATTACGGCAGGCACAGTGCAGCCGAAACCGATCAACAGAGGAACGACACTGCGGCCGCTGAGACCAAGTTTTCGGAACATCTTGTCGAACACGAACGCCACCCTGGCCATATAGCCGCTGTCTTCAAGCAGCGACAGGAAGAAATACATGAGGATTATGATCGGTATGAAACTGACGACAGTCCCGACTCCCCCGAATATTCCGACACTGACAAGCGAGCGCACGGCAGCCGATACTCCCCAACCCGCCAATGCTCTGTCGCACACTCCCGAGAGCCAGTTCATGCCGGATTCTATCCATCCCTGGGCCGGAGCGCCCAGCACGTCAATCGAAAGCCAGATGACCAGGGAAATCACCACCACGAATATCGGAAGCGCAGTGTATTTCCCGGTCAGGACCTCGTCCATCCTGAGACTGCGACGGTATTCCTTGCTCTCATGGGGCTTGACGACGGTTCTCGCACAAAGCCTCTTTATGAACGAGAAGCGCATGTCCGCCATTGCGGCGCACCTGTCAAGGCCCCGCTCATCCTCCATCTGGCAGATGATGTGCTCTATCATTTCCTTCTCATTGCCGCTGAGATCAAGCTTCGAGAGCACATCCGCGTCACCTTCTATTATCCTGCTGGCCGCGAAGCGTATCGGCAGCCCTGCACGTTTTGCATGATCCTCCACAAGATGCATTATTCCGTGGATGCACCTGTGGACAGCACCTCCCGCGTCATTGTTGCTGCAGAAATCCTGACGCAGGGGCTGTTCCTGGTATTTGGCAATATGCACCGCATGCTGGATCAGCTCGTCGACGCCTTCATTTTTGGCAGCCGATATCGGCACCACCGGAATGCCGAGCAGCCGCTCCATCTCGTTGACCCTGACGGACCCGCCGTTTCCTTCGACCTCATCCATCATGTTCAATGCAAGAACCATCGGAATGTCAAGCTCCAGGAGCTGCATTGTCAAGTACAGGTTACGCTCAATGTTGCCGGCATCCACTATGTTTATGATAGCCTTTGGCTTCTCTTCAAGGATGAACTTCCTCGAGACGATTTCCTCTGCGGTATAGGGAGAAAGCGAATATATTCCAGGAAGGTCAGTCACAAGAGTATCCTGATGCCCGCGAATCACTCCGTCCTTGCGGTCCACCGTCACACCCGGGAAATTGCCGACATGCTGGCTGGATCCGGTAAGCTGGTTGAAAAGGGTGGTTTTTCCGCAGTTCTGGTTGCCTGCAAGCGCAAAAGTCATGATTGAGCCTTTCGGCAAAGGGTTCTCGTCCTTTCGCGAATGGAAACGGCCCTCCTCTCCGAAACCGGGATGCTCAAGATCATCATCCGTCATCTCCGCGGCATCCGAGAGGGAGTCCACCTCCCCGTCAGCGGCCGGAATCACTTCAATCCTGGCGGCGTCTGCAAGTCTGAGGGTAAGCGAATAACCATTTATCAGAAGCTCCATGGGATCGCCCATAGGAGCAAATTTCATCAGTTTGACAATCTGGCCGGGAATGACACCCATGTCGAGGAAATGCTGGCGGAGCGCACCTTCGCCACCGACCTTGACAATCTTTGCCGATTGACCTATGCCAAGTTCTTTGAGGGTCATTGCAGATACAATTTATCGTGCAAATATCATCATTTATAAGGATTCGGTCAATCGCAACAAATAATGATTTAAAAAAATTTTGTGTTTTACAGAATATTGCATACATTTGCAGTCCCAAAGTAAGCGGACGTGGTGAAATGGTAGACACGCTACTTTGAGGGGGTAGTGGGCATTTACGCCTGTATGAGTTCGAGTCTCATCGTCCGCACCAAAGGCCAGCCATTCAAGGCTGGTCTTTTTTTTATGCCTCGTCGGTCAGGACCGATTCGCCGGTCTCAACAAGTCCGAGTTCCTGTATAAGCAGCAGAATTTCTGAATTTTTGATCCTTTCCATAATGTTTCTCCTTTTTTGATGATGCAAAACTACTTATGGAAAGTGTAGAAAAATGGCACCGGGGAAATTTTCAGGAAAAAAATCAACGCTCCTCGTCCGTATAGAACGATGCCATCTTCCTGATCCTGTCAGCCACAAGCCGGCGCAGCGGCTCCGGCGAAAGCACTTCAAGCGAATCACCGTGCGACAGAAGTTCCTGTATGAAGTCGAAAGTAGGCACAAGACAATAGGCATATACTGAAAATCTCTCATCCCGGCTCACCAATGTCTGGCTGTGGTGCAGAGGCAAGCTGTCGAAATAGCGGCTCTGACTGGCTTCAACCCTTATCATAATACGCTGAGGAGCAACGCCCTCCACCGTGTAGATGCCATAGCTGTCCCTGAAGAATTCTCCTGCATCAAATCCGGAAGGCAGGATGAACCTTTCTTCCGTTTCCTCCAGGCTCAAGATACGGTCAAGCGCGTAAGTCCGCAGGCCTTTCGGGGTCTTTCCAAGCACATACCATCTCTGTTTCGAAACCTTGACGCAATAGGGCTCGAGCAGAAAAGGCGTATGGTCCGGACGACGGAAGCTGTCGTAGACGATTCTGACCCTGACGGAATCCTTCATCGCGTCCATGAGCGGCATAAGATATTTTTCGCCGGAAGGTATATCCTCAAAGATTATGCGCCTGCGCAGGGCCGCACTCTCCTGTATTGCGTTGCTCACCGATATTGTGCTGAGAAGCCAGTCCGCGAGTCCGCTGTCGCCACCGTTCCCTTCGTCCTCGATCTCATAGACTCCCCCGGCGGCGCGGTTGCATCTTATGCGCAGGTTGAATATCTCCTCTATCGCATCCACATGGTTGTGGAAGGTCTTGACAGGCATGGGCAGATGCTTGTCGTTTTCGGCAGCCACGGCCCAGCGGTCAAGTATCTGCTGGCGAGTCAGCCTGTAGCGGCGCACCGTGTTGATAAGCCACACATAGCGCCTGAAGAGTGTTCCCGAATTACTCAAGAGAAAGATTTTCAGAAGTCCAAAGAAAAGCGCCCTCGGACATGGATTCCTTCCTGAGTCTTGTCAACTCGGGGTAGCGGCGCAGGAACTGCGGCAACTGCCCAAGGGGATACAAGGAAAGATTCTTCACGCTCATCGCAACAAGTTCGGCCGGCTCAAGGATGCAGCGCAGCGGCAGGCAGTTACCCGGATTGCTCAGCTTCACCACCGGGGCCACACACTTCAGGCGCATGCGCCTGTCCTTCGGGAGCACCCTGCCGGACCTGTCATGCACGGCGGCAGCCTCAGGCACCACCCCGCACTTAAGGCCATGCCAATGCAGGCGGTCAATGAAATTGTCGTCCTCGCCATACTGCCGGAATGCCGGAGAGAAGCCTCCGACACGGCTAAGGGCCTCCCGGCTCACAAGCCAATGTGCGGCCATCACAAAGGGCACCTCAACAACGGAAGAAGAAGAAGTCTTGCCATTTGCGACAAAACTCCCGCACTTGTCGCGGAAGCGGCTGTCCATATTGCCGTCCGCGGCATTCTGCACGGGACTCAGAACCCCGAAATCGCGGCGGTGCGCGGCGACCAGCAGACCAAGCGTGTCGGTGTACACCCATGCATCCTGGTTCATCAGGTACACGAAATCATAGCCCCCCGAGACCGCCTTGCGCAGCCCGACATTATTGGCAGCCCCAAAACCCATGTTGCAGTCATTGCAGACCAGCTGCACTCCGGGGAAGCCGGAAACGACACGCTCCCTCGTCCCGTCGGAAGAGCCGTTGTCAACGACAAGCACATCAGGCTTCAGCGACGAGCACAGCAGACTGCCTATGCAGCGGTCAAGCCAGCGCATGGCGTTGTAGGTGACGACTATTGCAAGAATTCTCGGCACCGGTTCAGAGTTTCATCAATATTCCGAGAGTAACCGAATGTGCCTCAGGCCCGTTCCTGAGATTGAAGAGAGGCGAAAGGCCATATTCCACATACACCCCGAAACCGTCATAGGTAAGGTTGGCACTGACGCCGGTCTGGATACTGTTCAGCCCGCCTATCGGATTCCTGCTGACGGGCTTCTTGTATTTGGTGTATGCATTCACAAGATAATTCACATAACCGCCGACCTCCAGCTGCACTTTCCTGTCCAGCCAGAAGGCGAGGGACACGGGTATGCCCACATAGCACGCAGTCAACTTTGACTTGCGGATATATCCATCAAGCGCATAGGGCATAAGCACCCTGTCACCTGACATGTAAAGGCTTATGTTGTCCGCAAAGACATAATTGTTGCACACCGCCTGGAGTCCTGCAGAGAGGAATATGTTCCTGGAACGGTCAAGATATGCGCCAATTTTCATGAACTCAACCGCCACACCGGCAGATCTCATGGGAGCGATCTCCAGGAATCCGTCCATGGACGACGGGTACGCGCGGTAGTCACAATCCGTCAGGACATTCATGCCGAGACGCAGGCTGCCTATCGGCGAAAAGGATATGTCATTGCTCCCCTTGCCGCAGTCATCATCACACGAGAAGGCGCCGCAGACGGCTGACGGGATACAGAATGCCAGCGCTGCTCCCAAAAATAATCTTGAAAACCGGTTCATGACTGTTGTTCTTTACCCCGGTAAAGTTAGGATTTTTTTCGCGAGTTTTCCACAAAAAGCTGCTTTGGAGTCTTTCCGGAAAAAATAGCCGAACGTATTGCCATGAAGGTCTGCAGCTTCACGAGGTTTTCGTCACTACGGTCAATGCAGAACCGTACCCTGGCCTTGAGGGCCTTTGCACTCTCCGACAGCCATACCGGGACGGCGAGAAGGAAATACTTAAGAGCGGATCCCCCGCTGAAGAAAATCAGCGAGCCTCTCACGGCAGCAGGCCTTACAGCGACGGACATGCGTGATGCTGTCGCCTTCCACTTGTGAACCACTTCCGCTCCCCTGTCCACATATACCCCATAGCCCCTTCTGCGGGCCAGGCAGGAAAGCGCAATGTCCTCCGGGGTGAAGAAATACCTTTCGTCGAACCATCCCAGTTCCCTGAACACATCCGTCTTTATGAGGAAGGCCGCTCCCGAGATGTTGGAGGTCTCAAAGACCTCTCCGAACACCGGCCGCTTCCCGACGGTATCATCCTTAGGTTCACTGTGAAGGTGCCACTGCTGCAGCACATAATATATCGGAGGGTACGGAGGACGGCCGCAAAGCTGCAGGCTCCCGTCCGCATTGAGAAGCCGCGGAGTCACGATGGCAGCCGTATCCGGCAAGTTCCCGAAATCGGCAGCAAGCCTGCCGATGACATCGGAGTGAATCTCAGTGTCGTCATTGAGGACAAAGCAGAAACGGCCGCGCGCAAGTTTCAGTGCGAGATTGTTGTTTTCAGAGAATCCTCTGGTCTCGTTGCTTTCAACAAAGCGCACCTCAGGAAAATCATGCCTGACCCTGGAGAAGCTCTCCGCCGGAAACAGATAGGCTACCACAAGAATTTCGTGACTGATCCTGCAGTGTTGTTCTATGCTGCGCAGGCAGGGATACAGATTGTCCGGCCTGTTCATGCAGACAATCACGATGCTCACTTCGGGGCCATATGTTTCCGTATGCGAATCCATTTCAGTTGTCGAGCAGTCCGTCAGGGAGGTCCAGGTCAAGAATGCGGGACGCAGTGTCGCAGGAAATCACGAAATCCTCATGCAACGGGACCAGGACGTCCCCCACATAAAGACAGAGATTGCCCGGAATCGGTTCCATGCCTGTAACCTTGCCCACTTCCTCCCCGCGGTTCAGCAAGGTCCACCCGGTAAAATCAAGATCATCCTCATCTTCCGCATCACCTTCGATGCAGATCTCGCGGCCTACGAGTTCCTCGGCATCCTTGAGTCCGGTCACGTCATTGAGATGCAGCACGGCACGGGATGAGCCTTTGGGCTCTGCCGACAAGACAAAAAAAGGAACCGGAAGCCCATCGAATTCGATGAACACCGGTTTCCCGAGATCAATTTCCTCAGCCTCAATACCGCGCAGACCCGCGAGAATCCCGCCGTCTGTGCCGTTGGACTTGAGAATCTTGGCTATGACACGCATCAAGCCTCTGCCTGAGCCTCCTCAGCGGGAGCTTCCGCGGTCTCAGCGGCAGCAGCTTCAGCGGCCTGCTTTGCAGCAAGCTCGGCTGCCTTCTTGGCAAGAGCCTCTGCGCGAGCCTCATTCACCTTTACTTCGGCCTCCTTGGCTGCCTTCTTTGCCTCAATGGCAGTATTCCTGAGGGCAGACTTCTTGGCCTCGATCTTTGCATCGCGCTGAGCCTTCCAGTCATTCCACTTCTTGTCGGCTTCTGCCTGGGTCAAAGCTCCCTTGGCAACGCCTCCGTCGAGGTGATGACGCAGCAGCACTCCCTCATAAGAGAGGATGCGGCGTGCAGTGATTGTAGGTTCTGCTCCAACCTTTACCCACGCAAGTGCGCGCTCTGAATTCAGAACGATGGTGGCAGGGTTGGTGTTGGGGTTGTAGGTGCCCAACTGCTCGATGTAACGACCATCACGGGGTGAGCGTGAATCAGCCACAACAATGTGGAAGAATGCGAAATTCTTCTTTCCGTGGCGCTGTAAACGAATCTTAACAGCCATTGTGAATCTGTTGATTAAAAAGTTAAACCTAAATTGCCTTCTTCCCGAGAAGGCGCGCAAATATAGCAAAAATTATTTGTGCCGCAAATACTTGAACCCCGGATGATTGCGGGTGTTCAGACCTTCCGGCAGGAAATAGTCAACCGGTATTCCGCATTTCCTCAGGCACCACATGAAGGTCAGCTGATCCCGGAGACTCACGTCCGACAATCTTTTCCACCACAGTTCGTCAAGCCTCACCACGGCAGGGTCCATATGGCGGCGGAACATCAGGTTGTTCTCCATCAGCCCGTAATTGAAAGGCATTCCATGGAAGAACAGCCAGAGCCAGACCTTTACCATGCCGGCAAAGCTGAGGCGTGCGACCTTGCGCCAGCATGCCCAGGTTTCTTTGTATACGCCCCTTCGGGCAGGATGCGAGACTCCGCTGTAGAGGACACCCGACGCAAGCTTCTTCCGAGCGGCATCATATATTATCCCGTCAAGCAGCTGCACATTGCCGTCCACCCAGACGCTTGCCTCATATTCCGGCAGCAGCAGGTGAGGATGCATCTTTGGATAACGGGACACCAGCCTGCGGTCATCCAGCCCGCAGTCGAACTCCCTTATCTCCCACACTCCTATCCTGTCGGCCGTCTTCTCTCCCTTGCCGACGAAGCACACGAAATCAAAAGCCGGATCCGCCACAGCAGGCTGCAGAAGATCATCATAAGCCCCGATGATGCAGGTATATATAACAATTCTGTTCATCATTGTCTGCGCGGAAGCTTGAACATGCTGCCCATCATCTCGTCGGCACTGTCAGGATCAAAGGGCATGAAACCGCCCCAATGATAGAAAGTATATTCCCCGAACAGCACCTTGCCTCCGACCTCATAGAAATCTACCCGCACCTGCGGTATGCCTTCGGAGAGCCGTGCCGCAAGACGTTTCATTTCATCGAAGCAGGCCGGTCTGGCAGGAGGGACTGCAGCATTGGGGTGCCCGTTCCTTATGTCGAGATGATTCCATTCCATGTCAAAAAAGTCAAATTTGGTCTCCGATGCTGCATTGAAGCGTTCCGTAGCCACAAACATGATTTCCGGCCGGCCGCCGAAACAGAAGAACTTGTAGTCATTGATCTCGCCTTCGAGGAACTGCTCGGCAATGATTCTGGGTTTCACGCCCTTGTAGGCCCACTCACGCATGCGCCGGTAGAAATTCCTGCGCATCGCATCCTTCAGCTTCCGGCAAGCCGCCTCACGGTCAAAGGACGACTTGTCCCTGCATATCACGGCACTTCCGCTGTCATGGGTACACTTCAGCACAAACTTCTCCGGCAGGCTGTCCCAGTCAATGCCGGAGACGGAATTCCACACTCCGAGCGTCGGGACTACATGTTCTTTTCCTATCAGGGAAGCAACATGCCGCTTGACCTCCGCCTTGTCCGCCAGCACGTGGTACAGAGGATTGCGGTCATACAACTTCTGCCACTGCAGCTTCTCCGTATATCTCCGGGGAGCTTCAAGATTAAGGGGACGTCCCATGGATCTCCAGTACATCAGTTCCAGATACAGTCTGTCAGGCATCCACGGCTGCGGCTTTCTGAGCAGCAGAGCGCGCTCGCCGGCAGTAAGCACGAAAGACAGGGCAAGAACACCGATTGAGGCCCAGGCAAGCAGGCAGACAAGCAGCAGGCGCAGCCAGCCTTCCGGCAAAAGCAGGAAAGCGAGCGAAGGAAGCACCGACGACGCCACGGCCAATGCCAACAGCTTCAGCACGACTTCACGCAGGAAACGCACAACCGGGAAACCGGCATCCCTGCGCGCAAACACGAGCCTCAGCACAAATACCGCCAGGTAAACCGCAATGAGGCAGACATACGCCCATTCCGCCCCCGCACCAAGCCTGAAAGCCAGCCAGACGGCAGGAAGGCACAAAATATAGCAGGTGCCAACCGACAAATAGTACGCACGTATCTTTCCTGTCGCAAGCTGCAACGTCAGCAGGGGATTGCCGCTCACGTCCACAAGAAGAGCCACCATGGTCAGCCGGACAAACAGCACAGCCCCGTCCGGCACATTGCCGAGCCACAGGCGGAGAAGCATTCCGGTTTCCAGTGCCACGGGAATCACGAACAGCAATATTGCAAGGAACGCGAACTTTACTCCCTTCGCAACCAGGCTCCAGCAATACTCGCGGTCCCCGCCCGCCCAGGATTTGGTAATCTGCGGATTCAGCGCCGTAAGGAAATTGACCGCAAACTGCTTGACCACGGATTCCACCTGGGAAGCTACGCCCCTGGCAGCATTCATGGCAACCCCGAAAAACACATTGACAAGAAGGCCGGCTCCCTGGACATTGAGCACATTCGCTCCGGAGCCGACGAAACTCCATCCGGCAAAGCCGGACATCTCACGGAAAAGCGTGCGGTCCAGCACCGGAGAAGTCCTGCACTCCGCAAAATTTCTGCGGCAGTAGATGCCGTATGAAGCGCGTACCAGCAGTGCGACCCCAAGCATCAGCAGGGCATAGGTCTCAAGCTTGTCGAAAGCCGAAACGCTGAGCAGCAGTGCGACAAGCAGCTTGAGCACAGCCTCTCCGATGCTGATATAGGCAAATGCCGACATCCGCTCCCGGGCAATTATTGCAGCATTGAACGGCACCGAGAGCATGCTGAGCATCAGCACTCCGAGCGAGCAGTGCAGCACAAGCCTTGCCGCGCCCATGCGGTCAGCAGGAATTACCATCTTGTTGTTCAGGAACCACAGACCGACACTCTCAACCAGAACGGCAAGCAGCAGGCAAAGCAGCATCTGCACCGCCAGAGAGGTCGCAAACACCCTCCGGAGCCTGTCAGGATCTTCCCGCCCAAGTTCATAGGCGAGATATCTGCTTATCGCCGAAGAAATTGAAGCCGTGATGAAGGTGAACATGGTCACCACTCCGCCGACGGCATTCCATATTCCGTAGTCGTCAATCCCGAGTTCCCGGAGCACGACCCTGGAGGTGAACAGACCTATGACCATCAGCAGGAACATGCGCAGATACAGCAGAACGGCATTTCTGGCCAAGCGCCTGCCGTTCTGCAATGCTCTGTTGTCACCTGACTGAGGCATCTGTCAATCTCATTTTCTGAATATTCCGAAAACCGACGAGCCGGAACCCGACATCGAGGCATAGACTGCACCTTCATCGTAAAGGTGCTGCTTCTCAGCCTCCACCTCCGGATAAAGAGCGAACACGGAAGGCTCGAAATCGTTCACCAGAGCGTCCTTCCATTCTTCCGGCGGAAGCGACAAAGCCTCCCGAAGCGGGACCTTGCCCGGGCAGCAGTCTCTCGGAACGACCCTGGAATAAGCGTCCCTGGTACTCACGTGGACCCCCTTGGGGACACGCACCTCTATCCTGAAATCATCAAGGTTCAATCCGAAATCGGAGAGGATCTCTCCGCGGCCTTCTCCGAACATGGGCCTGTCATACACAAAAAAGGCACAATCCGAACCAAGCCTCGAGGCGTAGGCAGCAAGGCCCGCATCGTCAAGACCCAGAGAGAACATGTCATTGACGGCCCTCAACGCAAATGCGGCATCAGAAGAGCCTCCGCCCAGACCGGCTCCGGCCGGGGCATTCTTCCTCAGGCGCATATTGATCCAAGGGAAGGAGAAATCTTCCCGCAGCATCCTGACCGCCCTGAACGAAAGATCGGATTCAGGAGCCCAGTCTCCTCCTTCAAGCACCAGACTGTCATGCCCTTCTGATGAAGGCAGCATCTCCAGCTCGTCAAGGAGCCCGAAATACGGCACAAACAGCGTCTCGATGTCATGGAAGCCGTCGGGACGTTTCCTGAGCACGCTCAGCCCAAGGTTTATCTTGACGTTAGGATATACTGTCATACAATTCCCTGCTCAGGTTCTCGGGAAGCCTCTGCAGCACAGGAGCCAGAAACGCCAGTTTCTGCAGCCTGCGCGCCTCGTCCTCAGGTATTCCGCGCGAGCGCATGTAGAATTCCTCCTCGGCATTCAGGAAGCCGGAGGTACAGCCGTGCGAACATATCACGTCGTCGGCATAGATCTCAAGCTGAGGCCGAGCCTCAACCTTTGCCGAAGGAGAGAGCAGTATGCTGTGGCTTTCCTGATGGGCCTCTGTTTTCTGCGCGTCGCGGGCGATATATATCAGGCCATTGAACTCCACCCGGGAATTTCCGCCGGCAAGCCCCTTGATGAGCTGACGGGACACGCTTCCGCCTGCACTGTGGCGGACAAGAATGTTCATGCGAAGATCATCATTTCCGGAGCAGACATAGGCCCCGGCGATGTCGACATCGCAGCCGGGTCCGGCAATCTCGACCTCAAGGGAAAGCCTCGCGGACGTCCCGGGCAATGCGGCGAAAGTCATGCGCAGCCTTTCGCCCTCCCCGAGTCTTATATATTGGGGGACCGCATCCCTGCCTATTATGTAGACATTATCCATTCAGACTCTCGTATCCTTCGTTTTCAATTCTGTCGGCAAGTTCCTTTCCTGCGGTCTCCACTATCCTTCCGTCCTTGAGGACATGTACGACGTCGGGGACTATATAGTCCAGAAGCTTGCGGTAATGCGTTATCACTATGGCCGAAGTCTCGGGAGTCCTCAGGGCCTCCACCCCGTCGGCCACAATCTTGAGAGCATCAACATCCAGACCGGAGTCGGTCTCGTCAAGGATGCTGAATTTCGGCTCAAGCATCGCCATCTGGAAGATTTCGTTGCGCTTCTTCTCCCCTCCGGAGAATCCGACATTGACTTCCCTCTTGGCAAATTCACCTTTCATGCCCACAAGGGCCATCTTCTCCTTCATCATCTTCAGGAACTCGCCCGGCTTAATTTCCGGCAAGCCCTGATATTTGCGCCTTGCGTTGACGGCAGCCTTCATGAAATTGGTTATGCTCACCCCCGGAATCTCTACCGGATACTGAAAACTCAGGAAAATTCCGGCCCATGAGCGCTCTTCGGGGCTCATCCCGAGGAGATCGCGCCCGGCAAACTCTATGCTGCCTTCCGTCACCTCATAGCCAGGCCTTCCGGCAAGCACTCCCCCAAGAGTGCTTTTTCCGGCACCGTTGGGTCCCATCACGGCATGGACCTCACCCTCGCGGATGGTCAGGTCTATCCCCTTCAGGATTTCCTTGCCTTCCACACCGGCGTGAAGGTTCTTTATTTCAAGCAATATCTTATTCATTGTTCTTGTACATTTTTCTCCACGAAACCAGCGACCATATGCCGTTGGCAATATAAAGGGCACTCACGACAGGCATTATGTAGAGGCCCGAAAGTATGTAAAGTGCAGCGTTGCCCACATTGACCAGAAGCCACACGATCCAGCACTCCCAGTATTTCCTCGCGCTCAGGTACTGCGCGCAGAGCGTCAGCATGAGCATAAGGGAATCCAGACAAGGATTGGCCGGGTCGTTGAACGCATACTTGAGCACGAAAGACCAGGCAGCCGCTGCCGCAACAACGGCAAGGACATACAGCACGATACGGCCTTTCCCTATGTTTCCGACCTTGAGCCTGCCGCTGTCCGAGGCGCTTCTCTCGTTTTCCTTCGGATGTGTCCAGCGATAATGTCCGTAGGCATTGATTGCGAGCGAAATCGGCTGCAGGATCATTGCCGAATACAGGTGCTGGTGCAGGAAAAGCGCGAACAAGAAAGCATTGTAGACATAGCCCACATAGAAGTTGTACTTGGAATTGCGTCCGGCGAGAAACACGCAGGAGAGTCCGAGCACGGCCGATATGATTTCCACCAAGCTCATCCTATTGCCCCTTCAAGCGAAACTGACAGAAGCCTCTGTGCCTCTATCGCAAATTCCATCGGAAGCCGCGCAAGCACTTCCTTCGCATAGCCCCCGACTATCAGGCCGGCCGCGTCTTCGGGGGCAATGCCCCTCTGTCCGCAATAGAACAGCTGGTCATCGCTGATCTTCGAGGTGGTCGCCTCATGTTCAACAACGGCAGTCGGGTTCTGGTTCCTGATTACCGGGAAGGTATGCGCGCCGCACTTGCTCCCTATCAGCAGGGAATCGCACTGCGAATAGTTCCTGGCATTATCGGCTCCCGGTGCGACATGCACCAGGCCGCGGTAGCTGTTTTCGCTGAACCCCGAGGATATGCCCTTGGACACGATACGGCTGCGCGTGTTCCTTCCGAGATGTATCATCTTGGTGCCTGTGTCCGCCTGCTGACGGTGCCCTGTCATGGCGACACTGTAGAACTCCGACGAGGAATTGTCTCCTTTCAGTATCGTGCTCGGATACTTCCATGTGACAGCCGAACCGGTCTCGACCTGCGTCCAGCTCAAATGCGAGCCGCTGCCCTTGCATATTCCGCGCTTCGTGACGAGGTTGAGTATGCCCCCGCGCCCCTCGGCATCACCGGGATACCAGTTCTGCACCGTGCTGTACCTGACATTCGCGTCCTTCTCCACAATTATTTCCACAACTGCGGCGTGAAGCTGGTGCTCGTCGCGCATCGGAGCCGTGCAGCCTTCCATATAGCTGAGTTCCGACCCTTCGTCGGCCACAATCAGAGTGCGCTCAAACTGCCCGGTGCCCAGGGCATTAATGCGGAAGTAGCTTGAAAGGTCCATCGGGCATTTGACGCCCTTGGGAATATAGCAGAACGAACCGTCCGAGAAGACAGCCGAATTCAGGGCCGCATAGAAATTGTCTCCCGAAGGCACCACGGTCGCAAGATACTCGCGCACCAGGTCGGGATATTCACGGACTGCCTCCGAAAACGAGCAGAAGATTATGCCCTTTTCGGCCAGTGTCTTACGGAATGTGGTGGCTACGCTGACAGAATCAAAAACCGCGTCCACGGCCACATTGCCTTTGGGCTTCACGCCAGCAAGGGCCTCCCTCTCATGAAGAGGAATGCCAAGTTTGTCGAAAGTCTCCATAAGGGCAGGGTCAATCTCCGTCGGCCTGTCCTCGTCACGCTTCGGTGCAGCCCAGTATATGATGTCCTGAAAGTCAATCTTCGGAAGTTTCAGGTGCCCCCATGTCGGAGGAGTCATCTTAAGCCATTTTCTGTAGGCTTCCAGACGGAAGTCCAGAAGCCACCCCGGCTCACCTTTCTTTGAAGAGATAAGCCGGATTATATCCTCGCTCAAGCCTTTCGGTACATACTCCTGTTCGACTTCGGTCACGAAGCCGTCCTTGTACTCCTGCTGAGAGAGTTCCTTGAGAATATCATCCATAGTAAATTACAAATTTACGCAATTTTTGGATATGCGCCATCTGCCGAATTTACGTATTTTTGCCGCATATGAATCTCGCAGTTACAGCAGCGGCCATACTCGTTTACTTCGCGATCGTCGTGGGACTGAGCCTGTGGACCGCAGGAAAACACCACAGCATCGAAGATTTCTTCCGCGGAGGAAGACGCTCGCCTTGGCCGGTGGTTGCAGTGGCCATGGTAGGGACTTCCATATCCGGAGTGACATTCATCTCCGTCCCCGGCATGGTCAGCGCCTCTGCGTTCTCATACCTTCAGATGGCCATCGGCTTCGTCGCCGGATATGCCGTCATCGCATACCTTCTGCTTCCCGTCTACTACAGACTTAATCTGACGAGCCTGTATGAATATCTGGAGCGACGGTTCGGACTGTACAGCTACAAGACGGGAGCTGCTTTCTTCCTCCTTTCAAAGATTCTCGGCTGCGGGGTGAAGATGTACCTTACGGCCATCGTGCTCCAGCTGGTGCTCTTCGGCCCTCTGGGGATCCCTTTCGCGGTGAATGTAGCCGTCACGATGTTTCTCGTCTGGATCTACACCTTCAGGGGAGGAGTACGTTCCCTCGTGTGGACGGACATGCTCCAGACAATTTGCATGCTCGGATGCGTTGTCCTGTGCATAGTGTTTGTCTGCCGGGCCATGGGGATGGGTCTCGCGGAAGGATGCCGCAGCATTGCCGGCAGCCCGATGAGCAGGATCTGGTTCTTTGACGATCCCATGGACACGCGGTATTTCTGGAAACAGTTCCTCGCGGGAATGTTCACGACGGTGGCAATGACAGGACTCGACCAGGACATGATGCAGAAAAACCTTTCATGCAGGACTCTTCGCGAGAGCCGCAAGAACATCCTCTCCTATGGAGCGGCATTCATTCCGGTCAACCTGCTTTTCCTGTCGCTCGGAGTGCTGCTCTACGGCTACGCTGCCGGAAACGGAATACAGGTTGCCAAACCCGACGACCTGTTCCCGACAATAGCCTGCGGCACAAATGCGGAAGGCGAGCCCCTGATGCCCCCGGCGGTCGGCCTGCTGTTCGTGCTCGGCCTCGTCTCAGCCACCTTCAGCAGTTCCGGTTCGTCTCTCACTTCGATAACCACCACCTTTACCCTGGATGTGCTCGGAGCAGGACGGTCAAATGACGGGCAACGGCTCAAAAGGACCCGCAACCTTGTGCATGCCGGAGCGGCAATCGTGATGGGACTGGTGATCTGCGCTTTCAGCGCAATAGGCAACGACAGCGTGATCAACGCAGTGTACACCATCACCGGATACACCTACGGCCCGCTTCTGGGGCTCTTTCTTTTCGGGATTTTCACGAGGCGCAGGCCCCGCGGTCGTTTCGTTCCGGCAATATGCCTGCTGGCGCCTGCCATATGCATCATTCTCAAGCAGCACAGCGAACAATGGTTCGGCGGATACCGCATAGGATTCGATCTGCTGCTGATCAATGCCGCAATCACCGCCGTCGGGCTGTATCTTGCTTCCCTCGGAAGAGGAAAAGCGGAAAAACTCTGAATCGCGGCTGCCGGGAAACAGAAAAGTCTTCCGGAATACGGAAGACTTCAGGCCGGTGCCCGAGGCCGGACTCGAACCGGCACATCTTTAAGGGACAATGGATTTTGAGTCCATCGCGTCTACCATTCCGCCACTCGGGCAAGTTTTGGAGCGGCGCAAAGCGCACAGGATTGCAAATGTATTCAAAAAACGCGATTTATCAAATATTTGCAGTATCTTCGTAAATATGGAGAAGGAAATTTTCGTGGTATATGACCGCAACGTCGAAGCTCTCGCCCGCAAGATAGCCGACGGTCGGCCGATGTACGCAATCACAGCCGACGAAGAGCACAAGACCATCGGCACGGTGGTGGACATCTGCCGTTGGCTTCTGGCACAGGGAGCCGACAGAAAAGCCGTTGTGTATGCCGTCGGAGGTGGCGTCACCACCGACCTCGCGGGGTTCGCAGCAAGCATCTACAAGCGCGGTGTCCGCTACGTAAACTATCCCACGACACTGCTGTGCCAAGTGGATGCAGGCATAGGCGGCAAGACCGGGGTCAACCTCGACGGCTACAAGAACATGATCGGCGTGACACGCTTTCCGGCCGCGACACGCATTCTCCCTGAATCCCTGAAGACTCTGCCTGCACGCGAGCTGCGCTCAGGGGCGGCAGAGATGCTCAAGACCTTCATAATCGAGGACCACGGCAACTACGAAAGGGCCGTCAAGGTACTGTCCGCCCCCGAGACCGACTTCAACGCACTGCACGACCTTGTTCTTGAAGCGGCCGAAGTCAAGCGAAAAATAGTTGAACAGGATCCGTTTGAGGAAGGCCAGAGGCGCGTACTCAATCTCGGGCACACCTATGCCCACGCAATTGAATGGTACCAGCATACCCATTCAGTGCCGGAGCCGCTGTCTCACGGGGAAGCAGTGGCCGCAGGCATGATTCGCTCGGCGGAAATATCGGAAAGGCTTGGCATTGCCCGGCAAGGTCTTGCCGACAGGCTGCGCGAGGACTTTTCCGCCTGCGGACTGCCCACTTCAATCCCCTGTCCCGAGGATGCCCTGGAACAGGCAATATGGAAAGACAAGAAAGTGGAAAACGGGAAAATACATTTCGTTCTGATAAAGAAAATAGGCAAAGTCATAATAAGAGACCTGGATGATCTGCACAAGTTTACAGAATAAGACTTACGGGGAGCTGCTTGAAATACTTTCCTCCCCGGAAATCGAAATGGCCGAAATACGACTGGACAAATGCATCCTGTCTGATGAGGAAATAAGCGACATTTTCGGCAATTCAGACACGCCGCTCGTGGCGACCTGCCGGATCTCCGGAGACATCGGGGAAAAGGAATGCGAACGCCGCCTGAAGCTGGCCGCTGAAGCCGGTGCGCGCTTTGCCGACCTTGAAATCGAGGCTCCGGCACAGATGAGCAAGAACTTCCAGAATTTCTGCCGCAAGAACGGAACGGAAATAATCAGATCATACCACAACTTTGACTGCACTCCCGACCAGGATATGCTCCAGAAAGCGCTTGCACGCTGCTTCCGCTATGGAGCAGACATAGCTAAAATCGTCTGCACCTGCAATTCCCCCGATGACTCCAAACGAATAGAGTCGCTCTATTCGATTGTTCTCGAAGACATACCAAGCCTTCAGGGCCGCCTGATTGCATTCGGAATGGGAGAAGAAGGACGCGAAACCAGGTTCGAATGCCTGCGGCGCGGAGCACCGTTCAGTTACGCCGCCTTTGCCGGAGACGACGCTACGGCACCCGGTCAGTGGACGACCGAACAGATGCGGCAAAGAATCTACGGGGACAGTTTCACATACAGGGCGACAGGCCTCAAAATGCCGGCCTCGAAGAGTTTCGCACAGCGGGCAATCATTGCTGCCGCCCTTGCCGACGGAACTTCCAGGCTAAGCGGCTACAGTCCTTGCGGCGATTCCGAATCAGCAATAGCGGCCGCAAAAGCCATCGGTGCGGACGTAATGAAGGATGACGACGGTTCCACACTTGTAATAACCGGAACTGATGCGGCAAGAAACGGAATCCGCACCCGTGAAATAAACACCGGAGAATCCGGTCTGCTGACCAGACTGATGATTCCAATAATGGCTGCGGCAGGCCAGGGAGACTGCCTAGTAGACGGGAGCGGCACACTTCTGCAGCGTCCTCTGAATTCTGCGGCAGACATAATGGCGGCTTTCGGAGTCCTGCTGTCCAACGAATCAGGAAGAAAAGACAAGGAAGTCTACATTCCGGCAAGAGTCAAGGGGAAACTGATTCCGGGAACGGCCGAAGTGCCGGGAAGCGGGGGATCCCAACTGATTTCCGGGCTGTTGATGGCCCTGCCTCTCTGCCAGAATGACTCGATGCTCCATGTCAACGAGCCCAAGAGCATTCCGTACATGTACATCACACTCGACGTGCTGAGGCATTTCGGCATCAGGACACGCAGCGAGATGGAAGGTGACGCCGAACTGCTCGAAGCCACGGACTGGTCTGCATGCAACGGCATCAGTTTCAGGATCAAGGGCCGGCAGCATTACAAGGCAGCTGATTTCGAAATCGAAGGAGACTGGAGCGCCGCCGCGAATTTTCTTGTGGCCGGAGCCATCTTCGGCAGTGCCGAAATAAGCGGTCTCGACACAGGTTCACTCCAGGCAGACCTGACAATAGTCGACATCCTCGTTGAGGCGGGAGCCTCGGTGTCTCAACTTGATGAGGACAGGACAATCTGCGTGAGGAAGGCGCCTCTGGAAGCTTTTGAAATTGACCTGAACAATGCCCCTGACCTTTTTCCCATCGTATCGGTGCTTGCCGTCTTCTGCTCCGGCGAGAGCAGGATTGCCGGAGTAGGCAGACTGTCGTCAAAGGAATCGGACAGAGCTTCCTCCATTTTGGATATGCTGAAACGCATGGGTGTTGAGGCCGGAATCGAAGGTGACACGCTTTCAGTCTGCGGGGAAAGCCTGGCATCCAGAATATGTGCCGGACATCTTCTGAATGGAGGAGAATATTCCTCACGGCACGACCACAGGATGGCAATGGCCCTTAAAGTGGCCTCCATGGCAGCAAAAAGCCCCATCGTCATCGACGATGAGGCTTGCGTAGGGAAATCCTTTCCCGAATTTTTCAAGCTGTTTACTATTCAGCCTTAGGCTCCTCAGCTGCAGGTGCAGCCTCGACAGCCTTGGGAGCTTCTTCAGCCTTCTTTCCGCTGCGGCCGCGACGGGTGGTCTTCTTTGCTGTCTTTGCGGCAGAAGCAAGAGCGGCCTCATTGAAGTCCACGAGCTCAATAAGAGCCATCTCCGCGGCGTCTCCCTGACGGAAACCTACATGAAGGACACGGGTGTATCCTCCCGGACGGTCTGCAATCTTGGGAGCGATGGTACGGAAAAGCTCCGTAACGGCCTCCTTGGACTTGAGATAACTGAAGACGATACGGCGGTTGTGGGTCGTATCCTCCTTGCTCTTGGTGATGAGCGGCTCAACGTATGACTTCAGGGCCTTTGCCTTTGCAACAGTCGTGGTGATTCTCTTGTGCATGATAAGAGAAACAGCCATGTTGGAAAGAAGGGCCTTGCGGTGTCCGCTCTTGCGACCAAGGTGATTTACTGCTTTATTGTGTCTCATCTTTCAACGTTCTTTTTCTTGGGTTCGATATTGTACTTTCTGACATCCATTCCGAACGAAAGCTTCATCTTCTCGACCAGAAGGTCAATTTCGTTGAGAGACTTGCGTCCGAAATTGCGGAACTTCATCAACTCGGCACGGGAGTAGGACACCAGATCTGCGAAGGTGTCGATATCAGCTGCCTTGAGGCAGTTGAAAGCACGTACGGACAGACCCACGTCAGAGAGTTTCGTAAGAAGCAGGTGCCTCATGCGAAGTGACTCCTCGTCAAGCTCCTTGTTGTCAGGCTCCACGGTGTTCTCCAGTGACATCTTCTTGTCGTCGGTGAACAGCTTGAAGTGATAGATGAGGATGCTTGCCGCCTCGTGAAGAGCGGAATTGGGCGAAATTGAGCCGTCGGTAACAATCTCGAGATTAAGTTTCTCGTAGTCAGTCTTCTGCTCAACACGATAGTTCTCGACACTCCAGTTGACCTTGCGGATAGGAGTATAGATGGCATCTATCGGAATCGTTCCGATCGGAGTATTCTCGTCCCTGCTCTCTTCTGCGGACACGAAGCCGCGCCCCTTTGTAATCACGAGAGAAATCTCGAGCTTGACAGAAGGCTCCAGAGAGCAGATGTGAAGTTCAGGATTCAACACCATAAAAGAAGACAATCCTTTGGAGATATCCTCTGCCGTGAACTCCTGCTTTCCGCTTATCACGATGTTTGCCGTCTCAGTGTCGACAGACTCAACCATGCGGCGGAAACGCACCTGTTTCAGGTTCAGGATGATGTCCTGCATTCCCTCAATTACTCCGGGAATGGTTGCAAATTCCTGGTCCACGCCGGTGATTCTGATCTGGCTGATGGCAAAACCTTCCAGCGAGGCCAGCAGGATGCGACGAAGAGCATTGCCGATAGTCTGGCCATAGCCGGGCTCCAGAGGACGGAACTCGAAACGGCCGACGGTATCGGTGCTTTCAAGCATGATGACCTTGTCAGGTTTCTGAAATGCTAAGATTGCCATATTGATACGGTGTTAGATTTTACTTGGAATAGAGGTCGACTATAAGCTGCTCGTTGATGTTCTCAGGGATTTCTGTCCTGGCGGGAACATTGAGGTACTTGCCTGTGAGTGTCTTGGTGTCGAAATCAAGCCAAGAATATTTGGTAACTGAAGCGACGCTGTTCTGGATCACCTCAAGGCTCTTTGACCTCTCCCTTACGGCAACGGTGTCACCGGGCTTCACCTGAGTTGAAGGAATGGAGCACACTGAACCGTTGAGGGTAATGTGATGATGTGACACAAGCTGGCGTGCCGCTGCACGGGTAGGAGCGATTCCGAGACGATAAACGATGTTGTCGAGACGGGACTCAAGCAGGAAGAGCAAGTTCTCACCCTTCTGGCCAGTCATGCGGGAAGCCTTGTTGTAGGTATTGTGGAACTGACGCTCCAAAATTCCGTACATGTACTTTACCTTCTGCTTCTCCTTCAGCTGCATGGAGTAATCCTTCTGCTTCTTGCGCTTCGCGGCAAGTCCATGCTGTCCGGGAGGATAGTTTCTCTTCTCAAAGTATTTGTCTGAACCGAAAATGGGTTCGCCGAACTTACGGGCGATTTTGGTGCTGGGACCTGTATATCTTGCCATAGTAGTCTTTTTTTAGATGATTAAACTTTACGACGGCCTTTAGGTCGGCATCCGTTGTGCGGCATAGGGGTGACGTCGACAATTTCTGTAACAACGATACCTGCATTGTTTATGGTGCGGATAGCAGACTCACGTCCTGCTCCCGGACCCTTTACATAGCATTTCACTCTGCGAAGACCGGCATCAAAAGCAGTCTTTGCAGCGTCCTCTGCTGCCATCTGGGCGGCATAGGGAGTGTTCTTCTTTGAGCCTCTGAACCCGCACTTTCCGGCAGAGCTCCAGCTGATGACCTGGCCCTGGGCATTGGTGAGGGACACGATCACGTTGTTGAAGGTTGATGAAATATGGGCCTCGCCATAAGCTTCAACCTTGACAACCCTCTTGGATGTTGTAGTTTTCTTTGCCATAATTCATCAATTTTTACTTGGTAGCCTTCTTCTTGTTGGCAACTGTCTTCTTGCGACCCTTGCGGGTACGAGCGTTGTTCTTTGTGCTCTGTCCACGTACGGGAAGTCCCAGACGATGGCGGATTCCGCGATAGCAGCCAATGTCCATGAGACGCTTGATGGACAGCTGGACTGAAGAGCGGAGCTCTCCCTCAATCTTGTACTCCTCATTGATCTCGGCACGGATCTTGGCAATCTGATCATCGTTCCAGTCACCGACTTTGATTGAAGGGTCGATGCCGCACTTCTCAAGAATCCTCTTCG
>CABUIX010000037.1 GCA_902491795.1 uncultured Bacteroidales bacterium
CAAATTCTCATTGTTCATCGCGCTGATATTCAGTTATTTAACCTAAATAAAGGCTATTAATATTCCTCCTCGTTGAAGAAGAAGTCGTCCTTGGTGGGGTAGTCGGGCCAGATGTCCTCGATGGATTCGTAGACCTCACCGTCGTCTTCAAGTTCTTCAAGATTTTCTATAACTTCTTCCGGAGCTCCGGAACGGTTTGCGTAGTCAATAAGTTCTTCTTTGGTTGCGGGCCAGGGAGCATCGTCCAGGCTACCGGCTAGTTCGAGTGTCCAATACATAATGACATAAATTAGGTCGCAAATATATAAAAATTATAAATAAGTTTCCGTATGTTTTTGGCTTCGATGCACTTGGATATTCTGACACCTGCCTTGGAAGGGGAGTGGAAAGGTCTCCGCCTACCTTCCTGTCTGCTTACATTAGTTCGTGCACTTGTCTTGTCGCGTGGGTGCAGAAATCGGCCAAATTCATCAAAGCGATGCATGAGCGTATCAACAACAATGCCACTGACAGCTTGTCGCGAGACAAATGCGCTCGTCAAAAGATTTCCGTGTGGACCTCCTCAAAGGGCATCGGAGCGAATTCGTCGGACGAGGACCGGCGTCAGCATAAAATGTTGCCGGGGGAGTGCCTTTTGGGCAACGCTGATCAAGTGATGGATGGGCTTGGGGAAATGCCGGAATAGGGTAGAGAAAATTTTTCCTGCAATTCATCGGGAACACTGACCATGCTCTCAGCGCACGAAATGACATCATCCGTTCCCGATGGAAGCAAAAAGGGTCCATCGGGAACGCCAAACAATGTCTGAGGTCTGTCAGGGGCATGCCGGCGTTCCCGATGAATTGCAGGAGCCCCTCTCGCACCCGCTGCTGCAAAAGACCTGTCGCACCAATGTGCCTTCCAAAGGCCTGGATGAGGGGTGAGTGCGACAGGTCTAACGAAATTGGCGCGACCAGTCGCACCGACCGGCCTTCCAGGGCCCTGCAGGGCCTCCTGCTGCGACAGGTCTTTTGCAGGAAACGCTCCGGCTCTTGGGAGAGGGGAGAGGGGAGGGGAAAGTGCCGCCCCTCCCATGCCTAACCCGCACGCCAAACCAGCCATACACAATCCCACCATACACAATCCCACCAATGTACAACAAAAAAGGCTGTCCGAAATGGACAGCCCTCTTTGTGGTGACGCCTGCAGGATTCAAACCTGCGACCTTTTGATCCGTAGTCAAATGCTCTATTCAGCTGAGCTAAGGCGCCGTAACCCGACCGTTTCCGGTCTATTCTTCTGCTGCAGCAGTGTCTTCCTTCACAACACCGGCGATGTTGCGCTTCGCCTCCTTGATGCGGGCCTTCTTGCCGGCCAGGTTGCGGAGATAGAAGATACGTGCGCGACGTACTTTTCCGACTTTGTTGAGTTCAATCTTTTCAATTGCGGGAGACTCGAAGGGGAAAATCCTCTCTACTCCAACGCCGTTTGAAATTTTCCTGATAGTGAAAGTCTTCACATGAGGAGTTGCACCGCAAATCTGGATCACAACACCGCGGAAGCTCTGAAGTCTGAACTTGTCACCTTCCTTGATCTTGTAGGTGACGGTGATTGTGTCGCCAGCCTTGAACCTGGGATAGCTCTCAGCCTTGTTCTGGGAGAACATCTCCTCTACTAGCTTTATATAATCCATAATCAAATTATGTTGTTATAATGCAGCGTCATCAAACCGTCTGAAGAGAGGCTGCACCTTTTTGGGACTGCAAATATAGGAAATATTTCCAACAGCGCAAATTATTTTCTAAAAATAATTCATCTCCTTTTCGATGATCTCCTTGTCGTCCCTTGTGGGATCCGGCTTGAAGCTGTCGCTTGACCTGATGGCCTCGATCGCGTTCTTCTCGTCTTTCTTCAGCTTGTGCGGAATCCACACGAGAATCTTCACGTAGAGGTCACCCTTGCCGTAGCCGTTCACGGAAGGCAGACCCTTTCCGCGCAGCCTCTCGACAGTTCCCGGCTGGGTGCCTGCAGGCAGTTTGAGAGTCTGCGGCCCGTCGAGGCAGGGAACACTGATTTCTGTTCCAAGAATGGCATCGGTAACCCTGATGACGATGGTGTAGAACAGATTGTTGCCGTCCCTCCTGAGGTGACTGTGCGGGATCTCATGAACAACTACGTAGAGATCACCGTTGGTGCCTCCGTTGGCTCCGGTGTCACCTTGGCCTTTCAGAGGGATCTGCATGCCTTCCGATACGCCTGCCGGGATGTTGACCTTGATGGTCTCCCTGACCCGCTCGATTCCTGTTCCGCGGCAGTTGCTGCACGGATTGCTCACGACCTTGCCGGAGCCCTTGCAGTTGGGGCACACCGATGTGGATACCTGCCTGAAGAATCCTCCGCCGGACACATGCTGCACGCGGCCGGTACCGTTGCAGGTAGGGCAGGTCTTGACATCGGAAGCGTTCTGAGTTCCGCGTCCGCCGCACACGTGGCAGGGACGGGCATGCTCAATGACAATATCTTTCTGGCAGCCGCTGGCTATTTCCTCAAGAGTGAGGTTCACGGTCACTGAAAGATCCCTTCCCCTCGTGGTTCTGGGCCCCTGCCTTCTTGACGAGCCTCCTCCGAAAATGTCCTCAAAGCCGAAACCTCCACCGAAACTGCTACCTCCGAAACCTCCGAAAATATTGTTCAGAATGTCGTTCAGCGAACCGAAGCCCTGGCTGAAGTCAGCCTCGCCGGCACCGGATACTCCGGCAAATCCGAACTGGTCATACTTTGCCTTCTTGTCCGGATCACTGAGCACGGAATATGCCTCCGAGGCTTCCTTGAACTTCTCCTCGGCCGTCTTTTTCTCCGCATCCGTGCCGTTTACCCAACGGTCAGGATGCCATTTGAGGGCGGCCTTGCGGTACGCCCCCTTTATCTCGTCGGCGCTTGCCCCCTTCTGGAGGCCAAGCACTTCATAATAATCTCTTTTCTCTGCCATAATCTTATGCTCCTACAACTACTTTGGCATAGCGGAGAATCTTTCCGTTGAAGGTGTAGCCGGTCTGGATCACATCCAGCACCTTGCCCTTCATGTCTTCGCTGCCGGCCGGAATCTGCGTCACGGCCTCGTGGAAATCAGTGTTGAACACTTCTCCCTTGGCCTCGATGCGCTCCAGTCCCAGAGACTTGAGGTACTCCATGAGCTTGGTGTAGATCAGTGAAGTGCCTTCCTTTGCGGCCTGGTCAGACGAACCGGAGAGGATTTCCATGGCCCGCTCGCAGTCATCCAGCACTGGAAGCAGCCCCTTTACGGTATCGCCCGCTGCCGAACTTACAAGCTTGAGCCGCTCCTCGGCCGAACGCCTGCGGAAGGTCTCGAACTCTGCCATCAGGCGCAGGTAGTCATTCTTCTCCTTTGCCAATTTGTCAGTCAGCTCCTCGATCTGCTTCTTCAGCTGATCCTCCTTCTTTTCGTCCTTCCTGTCGTCCTTCTTGGACTTCTTCTTGTCCATGTTCTCTTCGGAAGGGGCCTCTGCAGCTTCAATTTCTATTTCCGTCTCCGCTGCCGCAGTCTCCTGCTCCTTTTTTATATTCTTGTCTTCTGCCATGATTTCCAATATTTGTTGCCCCTCTGATAATCAAAACCTCTGCCAATGACAATATGTCATCATCTGAAGAACCTGTCGATTTCCCTGATGGATTCGGGCAGCGCGAAGATGGCGACCCTGTCGTAGGGCTCTATCAGGGTGTCGCCCACGGCGATTATCGCGTCATTTCCCCGAATCACGCCTCCGATTATCGCGTTGGACGGGAATTCGAGGTCCTTTATGGGCATCTTGGTGATCGCAGAACCCGGCCGAACGGTGTATTCCATGACCTCGGTGTTGGTCCCCGCCATATAGCGGACTGTCCTGGCCTTGCCGGAAAGGGTCAGCTTGAAAATGCGTCCGGCAGTGAGGAGTTTCTTGTTGATGATGTTGTCGACGCCCATCTCTTCGGCTATCCGTATGTACTCTATGTTTTCGACTTCGGCCACGGTGCGGGCCACGCCGAACTTCTTGGCTACCACGCAGGACAGCACGTTGCTCTCGTCGTTGCTGCTCAGGGCGATGAAGGCGTCATACTGCTGTATGCCCTCCTCGAAAAGAAAATCGGAGTTCCTCCCGTCTCCATTGACAACCAGCACGCTGTCGGGAAGTTTTTCCGAAAGTTCTATGCACCTGTCCTTGTTCTTCTCCACGATCTTCACCTTCATGCCGCTGCGGGCCAGCATGCCGGCAAGAATCTCTCCTATTGGAGTGCCTCCAAGAATGAAGGCGCTGTTGATGTTGATGTTGCTCTTGCCGAACAGCCTGTTGAGCGCCTCTACTCCTTCCCGCTTGGAAATGGTGAACACGAGGTCCCCGAACTGGAACTTCGTGTCAAGCTTGGGGATTATGGTCTTCTCGTCGCGCGAGATGGCGATGACCCTGAACTCCTTGAGGACCTCCGGAGGGATTGGCTTTATGAATTCGGAGAGCTTCATGTCGAGAAGAGGGGAGTCCTCGTTGAGCTTGAACACCGCGATCTGAAGTTTGCCGCGTGCGAATTCCATGTTCTCGGCCGTGGAATTGTGTTTCAGGAAGTCGACTATCTCGTCGGCTGCACTCTTCTCGGGATAGAACATCAGGTCGATGCCCATCTCCTTGAACAGCAGCTTGTTCTCGGGCGCAAGGTTGTCTTCGTCGCTGATTCGGGCTATGACCTTCCCGGCGCCGAGCCTCTTTGCCACCAGCGCGCTGACGATGTTGATTTCCTGGGCGACGCTGGGACACACCCCGATGAACAGGTCAGCCTTGTCGGTACCCGCTTCCTTCAGTACCTCTATCGAAGAGAGGTTGCCGCAGACCGTGTTCACGTCGGTCGTCTCTTCGAGTTCGGCTATTCTCCGGGGGTCGTTGTCGATCACCGTGACATCGTTGTCCTCGGTCCGGAGCATCTTCGCGAGGTGGGAGCCAACCTCTCCCGCGCCTTCAATGATTATTCTCATAATTTCTCAAATATCCGAATATTCCTTTTCCGTGAATCGCAGCCTTCAGGATGATGCTGAACGGGTACATCCCCGTGACTTCATGCCTCCGGTCCGCTCCCGTGCCTGACCGAACCGTCATGCTGCGGAGACTGCGGTATTCCCGGTATGCGTCCCTTACGGCGCGTGCCGAAGAAAACCTGCCGGTGAGCAGATATGCCGCAGCAGCGCAGAAGTCCATCAGGTGCCGGCGGCGCATCGTCCTGCGTGCCTCCCGCCTGCCGACCGTCGCCTCGAGATTGTTGCCGAGCATCAGCAGCGAGTTGCGGAAGTTGAGCTTGAGCTTGAACGGTGATGTCTGCGGAAGCGTCCCGCCCCCGAGGTGCCACACATGGCTCCGGGGAACCACGTCCACGCTGAATCCCGCGAGTTGCGCCCTCCAGCAATAGTCGATTTCCTCCATATGCGCGAAAAACCGGCCGTCAAGCCCTCCTGACTGTTTCCAGAGGCTCGCCCTCGTCACCAGACAGGCCCCTGACACCCAGAACACGCTGCGCGCCCTGTCGTACTGTCCGTTGTCGGCTTCCGTCCTTCCGAGCACGCGGCCGCGGCAGAACGGGTAGCCGTAGCGGTCGATCAGGCCACCGGCGGCTCCGGCATATTCAAACTGCGCCGTCCTTTCAAAGGCATCGCCCCTTCTTCGCAGCGCAAGCAGCTTTGGCCCGCAGACCCCGCATTCCGGATGAGTGTCGAGATGACTGACAAGCGGCTGCAGCCAACCGTCCGGAACCTCGACGTCAGTGTTGATCAGGACCAGATATTCCGGCGGCTGTCCTGCTGCATTCCCGTCCGTGGCGAGCAGCTGTTCTACAGCCCTGTTGTAGCCTCCGGTGAAGCCGAAGTTCTCGCTTAGACTTATGGTCCTGATGTCCGGAAACTCTGTGCGCATCACCTCAAGCGAACCGTCGCTGCTGGCATTGTCGGCGACCACCACCTCCGCATCGAGGCCCTTCAGGCTCCCGATCAGAGGAGGCAGGAAACGCCTCAGGTAGTCCCGGGTGTTCCAGTTCAGTATGATGACGGCAGTGCGCATTGTCCGGCAAAAACGTGCGGCCCGCCGGTCGGGGCAGGCCGCCGGGTGACTCTACTTTGAATTTTCGTCGTGGCAGCAGCCGTGGTCTTCGTGGCAGCATCCCTCGCCGTCTGCATGGCCTTCATGACAGCAACCCTCGCCTTCACCGTGCCCGCAGCATTCTCCTTCGCCGCAGTCTCCGTGGCATCCGCCGCCGCAGTGGCATTCTTCCTTCGGGAGATATTCACCGTGCAGACCTTCTGTCAGCTCCTTGTCGGTTGCACTTCTCACGCTCTCGACCTTGCCGGTGAAATGCAGGGTCTTGCCTGCCATCGGATGGTTGAAGTCCATGGTGACGGAATTCTCGCCGACCGTCTCAACCTTTCCCTGGACCACCTGGCCTTCGGAGTTGAACATGGGGATCACGCGGCCGGGCACAAGCAGATCCTTGCGCACCTCCCCGTTGATCTCGAAGGCGCTGAGAGGGAGTTCCACCTTGTATCGCTCGTCATATTCGCCGTAACCCTCTTCGGGGGTGAGAGTGAAACCGAAGCTGTCCCCGGGTTCCTTCCCTTCGAGATTGGCCTCGAATTTCGGCAGGAGCATTCCTGTGCCATGTATGTATTCGAGCGGCTTGTCCGCCCCTGACTTGTCGGCAATCTGCCCTTCAACCTCAAGTTCGTAGCTCACGGCCACTACTTTGTTCTTTTCGACTTTCATTTTCAGTATTTTTTGCAATTATAGTAATTTCATTCCGTTTTCCTTTTGCGCGGAGCCTTGTCTTCCGCTGCGTCCCCGGAGTCTCCCGCCTATCCGCTGAAGTCGACGTCCGAAAACGCGACAGTCGGAATCAGCTTGGACAGGCACGGTCTCGCGTCATCGCCTGCCGCGACCAGCCGCTTCCATAGCTGCAGGAAATTGCCTGTGACGAGCATTTCGCTCACTGGCCTCACTATCTTGCCTCCGCTGAACAGGAAACCCTCTATTCCGTATGAGAAATCTCCCGTGGCCTGGTTGCAGTTGCCTCCGTTGAAGTCCGTTACGAGAATTCCGTCACCGCAGAGTCCGAGAATCTCGTTGCGCCTCAATCCCGGTCCGGGCCATGGCATGAGCCTCGGCCTTGTGGCGGCCTCGATTGTGGGCGCGATCCCGAGCTTTCTGGACATGTAGGTGTTGACGAAATACTCCTTGACGACGCCCCTCTCGACTATCGGGGCATCGGAGGTCGCAACCCCCTCTGAGTCAAAATATTTCGAGCAGGCCTGCCCGGGAATTCGCGGGAAGTCCATCAGGGTCATTCCCCCGGGGAACATCTGCTTGCCGAGGCTGCCGGTCAGGAAGGAGTTGTTCTGCTGTATGGCGAATGCATTCAGCGCCTGAAGCAGGGGAGAGACAACCTTCGATGCCACCTCGCTGTCGATCACCATATTGTATTTTCCGCTTTCGGCCGGCGCCGAACCTTTCTGGGCAGCAGCACGCCTGAGCGCCTCTTTTCCGCATGCGGCATAATTCCCCTGGATTTTCCTTGTCGATGAATCCCACCAGTAGCCGCTGTATTTCTCTCCGCCGGCCTCGACCGTCGTCTCCACTCCGTAGTCGAACGAGCATTCGCTGTGTCGGCAGCATGTCCCGTTTGAGTCCATCAGCAGGGTCTCGTATATGCTGTCGGAATATTCCCCCTCTTCAGAGATCACCCTGCAGCCTTCCGGGAGGGCTTCGGAACTGTTGAACACCGAGGCGTCGAGGGCTGCCTGTATCCTCTGGGCGGGAGTGATTCTTTCCCTTTCGGGGTCCACGAGATCAAGTTCCGTCCCGGTCAGGGCGTCGCGGCAGCAGCGCTCAGGGTCAGGCAGGTCGCGGCAGGGGTCCGGGGCGATGCGGTGAACGATGTCCACGGCTTTCCGGATGAAGTCCCCGAGCGCCGCGGGATCCATGTTGTTGGTGGAGAAGCTGCCGAATCTCCCGTCGGCAAAGAGAGCGAGGCTCAGCGACCTGTCGGAGCAGCTGGTGACCCTGTCTACCTCTCCGTTGAGAGTGGCCACCAGGTCTTCCTCACTCTTGGAATAAGTTACCCTGACTTTCTGGGCGCCGGCATCCAGGGCGGTCTGGATAGCCCTGGCGACTGTTTCTGTTTCTTTCGTGCTGATCATGATTCTGAATTTATTCCCCTCCCACCGTCAGGTTGCCTATGAGCACGGACGGGATGCCGCATGAAACGGCCACGCTCTGCTCCTTGCCGCAGGTCCAGGTACTTTCGTCTATCTTGAGGTCCGAAGCCACCGCCACCATGTCGGCGAGCGCCTGCGGTCCGTTGCCGATGATGTTTATGTCCTTTACCGGCATCGTGAGCCTGCCGTTCTCGATCAGCGAGCCGCTCTTCACGTAGAAGGTGAAGTCACCTTCGCCTATCTTGACCTGCCCGTTGGCGAACTGGTCCACGAATATGCCTTTCTTGACCGAGGCGATCAGGTCCTGTACGGTGCCGTCGCTGCCGCTCTCCATGTAGGTCGTGCGCATCCTGGGGATGGGATTGTAGCGGAAAGACTCCCGCCGGCCGTTTCCGGTGGGCGCGACCCCGTAGCTCCATGCGCTGATGCGGTCGTGCAGATAGGAAGTGAGTATGCCGTCGGTGACCATGTATGTCTTCTGCCCGGGCACGCCTTCATCGTCATAGTTGCAAGATCCGCGGCTTGCCGGCAGGGGGCCGTCGTCGATGATGTTGATGCCCTTGCGGCACACGCGGCTGCCGGTCTTGCCGGCGAATATTGACTGCCCCTTGCGGTTGAAGTCGGCCTCGAAAGCGTGTCCCATCGCCTCGTGCAGCAGTATTCCGGACGCGCCTGCCCCCATGACGACGGGCATCTGCCCGCCTTTCGGCCTTCTGGCCTCGAAGAGCTTGTCCACGCCCCTGACTGCCCGGCTGATCAGGTCTTCCGCCACCTCGTCGCATATCATCTCGGCTCCGGTGCGCAGGCTGCGCGACACGTTTGCCGTTTCAGTCCTGTCGCCCTGCCTGAATATCACCTGCACCGAGACGCTGCCGAGCGGGCGGCTGTCGCAGGTGAGCTCGCCGAGGGAGTTGTACATCATTATTTCGCTCATCGACCACGAAAGCATGCCGATAACCTTCAGGGTCCGGCTCTCGCGGCTGCGTATCCCTTCCTCTATCCTTTTGAGGAAAGGGGCGAAACTGCCGCAGTCGGTGCTGTTCCAGTCGAGGCGCACGGGATAATGGTCGGGCACCGCTCCGCCGAGGTTGCTGCAGCTGCAGAAAGGCTTCTGCGCTGAGGCTGTCGCCACCGAGGCGATGGATGCGGCGGTGCGGGCCGCACGCAGGAGATCCTCGTATGCGGTGCTTTCGGAATAAGCGTATCCGGTCTTCTCGCCCTTGAGCACGCGTATGCCGCAGCCGTAGTCCACATGGTATCCCGCCGAATTCACCTCCGAATCGCGGAGCAGGAAATCATTGTACACGGTGTCTTCGAAATACAGGTCACACCAGTCTCCTCCATCCTTCATCCCCTCCGCCACGAGTGCGCGGAGCTGCTCCGGGGTGACTGCAAATCTGTCAATATTCTTCATTTGGATATACTATGTTCCAGATCATCCGGAACTTTTCGTTGTCTTTGATGTAGCTGAGATGCTTGCTCCCCTTGGCCACAATGGTGAACGGGGACTTTGAATTGTCGGCGAGTATCCAGTGGTCGCAGAGCGGCTTGTAGGTCTCGAAGAAATACTTGAGTCCCATGACGTAGCGCCGCCTGATCACGTTTTCGGGTATGTCGTGTCCTCCGGCTGCTACCCTGTCGCGGACCCTGCGCACGGCAAGCTCCGGGGAGTTGAGCCAGAAGTAGAGTATTGTCACCTCGTAGCCTACGGACTGCGCTTCCTGGATTATCTTGACCAGGGAGCGTGTGGCCAGCGTGGTCTCGATGCTGAAGTCCTCATAGCGTCCGAGCATGTAGTTGATCTTCATCATCATGTACCGGCTGGCGGTTATTGAGGCCGCAGCGGGGTCGAAAGGGGAGAGACTCTTGGCGAACTCGTCGGAATTGACGAACTGCCTGCAATCCAGCAGGTCCGGAAGCAGGGTGTATGATGCCGTGGTCTTTCCTGAGCCGTTGCATCCCGATATGATGTAGAGGTTAGGCATGGTCTATTCCGTATCCGAAAAGTGCAAAATCACCCTTTGCGGGGTCCCCGGGGAAAAGCTCCCTGAAGGCGTCGGTAATTTCGAGGGCCGTGGCAAGGTCCTTCTGCTTTCTTGCCGTGAGCCCTAGTTCTGTTGCCTGGGTGTAGACGTGGACGTCAAGCGGAATTATCAGGTCGGACGGCGAACTGTGCTTCCAGACTCCGAGATCTACCTTCCCGTCATTCCTGACCAGCCACCTGCGCAGCATGTTGATTTTCTTGTTCGGTGCCTTCGGGTCCGGCTTCTGTCCGAAGATTCTTTCCCTGATGCCCTCGGTGCCGAGGCTCTCCAGCGAATCATGGCCTGTGTACCAGTCCTTGAGGCGGCTGCATATTGCGGCGGTCTCGGACCACTTGATGGTCCTGTGGATGCTGGTGGGGTCGTCCCTCCAGTCACCGTTCATCACATATTCCCAGGGTTTCCATTCGAGGAAGTCGAAGAAACGTTCGCAGTCCCTGACTATCATGGCCCTGCGTCCCCAGGCGAAGTGCGCGGCGAAAATGGCTGCCACTTCAATGTCCTGAAGCCTCGCCCCGCTGCTGAAGAACTTGCGGGGAAAGGCTACAGGGTCGTTTTCAAACCAGGCGGGGTCGTTGTATTTGTCGGCCCACGCCAGGAGCATGTCTCTTGTCTGAGGCGTCATTATTTTTCGGGAATGGCCTCGAGCACAGCCTTGAGAAGGTCCCAAACGTGCTGTACGGAGGGGATGTTCACCCTTTCGTCAGGTGAGTGGGGATAGAGCACCGTGGGTCCTATCGACACCATCTGCCAGTTGGGATACTTGGCTCCGAGCAGTGCGCATTCGAGTCCGCCGTGGGTTGCCATGATGTTCATCGGCCTGCCGAAGAGCTTGTTGTGTATGTCGTTTATCATCGCGATCATCGGGGTGTCGGGCTTGGGTATCCATCCGCAGTATCCTCCGGTGAACTTGATGTCGGCGCCTGCAAATTCGAAGATGTACCTCACGCGGTTTGCGAGTTCAGCCTTTGACTCGTCCACTGCGCTCCTGAGCAGGGATGCAACCTTGATGTGGCCGCGTCCGGTCCTGACAACCGCGAGATTGATAGAAGTCTCGGTGAGTCCCGGCATGCTCTGGCTCATGCGGACAACGTTTGAAGGGCAGGCTGAGATGGCCTTGAGGGCGTTCAGAGCCACGCTCTCCTCAATGTATTCGGCTGCGGGCTTCTTGGTCCTCTCCACGGTGCAGGACATCGCGGGGTCGCTCTCCTTGTACCTTGCGGTCACGTCGGCAAAGTTCTTCCTGATTGCGCGTACTGCGGCTGCAGCCCTTTCGGCCGGTACCACGATTTCGGCCTCTCCCTCGAAGGGAATGGCGTTGCGCAGGCTTCCGCCGTTGAAGGACACGAGCTTTGCGCCGAATTTCTCAATGACCGGTATCAGTGCGTTGGCGAGCACCTTGTTGGCGTTGGCCCTGTAGAGGGAGATGTCCATTCCTGAATGTCCTCCGGACAGTCCCTTGACGTTGAGCTTGCAGCCTACATAGCCGGCCTGGGTCTTGAAGGTCTTGTACTTGAAGTCAGCGACGGCATCGAGCCCTCCGGCGCATCCTATGCAGAGCTCGTCTTCGTCCTCGGAGTCGAGGTTGAGCAGCAGGTCGCCCTTGAGTATTCCGGGCTTGAGGGCCTTGGCGCCTGTCATTCCGGTCTCCTCGTCATAGGTGATGAGCACTTCGATTGGGCCGTGCTTGAGGTCCTTTGACTCGGCCACTGCCATTGCGAGGGCAACGCCCATTCCGTTGTCGGCGCCGAGGGTGGTCCTGTCTGCAGTCACCCAGTCGCCCTCGATGATTGTCTGGATCGGGTCGGTCAGGAAATCGTGATCCTTGTCGGCGGTCTTCTGGGGAACCATGTCCATGTGGACCTGGAAGATCACGCCCTGGCGGTTTTCGTAGCCGGGTGTGGCAGGCACGCGGATTATCACGTTGCCGGTCTCGTCGGCCTCGGCTTCGATTCCGCGCTCCTTTGCCCAGTCAAGTATGAATTTGCGCGCCGCTTCCTCGTGCTTCGAGGGACGCGGGCACTGTGTCAGTCCGTAAAAGTTGTTCCAAACCAATGTTGGCTGTAGATCTTTGATTGTCATATTGCAGATTGTTTTGTGATTGTTTTTCTGTCATTTCCAGCGCTTGTGCGTCCACAGGTAGTTCCATGGCTGCTCGCGCAGGTCCTCCTCGAGGAGGTCGAAGTATTTTCTGAGGATGGCTCCTTCGGGCAACTGCGACGCATCATCGCAGACGGGAGTGAAGCTCATGGTGTAGTTGCCGTCGTCTTCCTCTTTTGTGGAAAGATACACGACTGCATACCCAAGGTGTCTGGCGAGGTTCTCCGCCGCGTCCATGGCCCATGTGTCCTGGTTCATGAACCTTACGGGGACCTTGGATTTGGAGGTGTAGGGATACTGGTCGTTGATGAATATGTACATCTGGCTGCGGTCCCTGTGGCGGAAAATGTACTGGAGAGCCCTGAATGACTCCACTCTTCCGTCATAGTTCTTCTTGTCGATGACTGGAGCTATGCGGTTCCTGCTCAGGAAACGGTCAAATGCCTGCTGGCGGTAGACCACGCACACGTCCCTCTCGGGAAAATCGAGCTGTTTCGGATACGGATAGTTCTTGATTCCTCCGTAGAGCTCCCAGTTGCCGCTGTGAGAGGTGAGCACCACAACGCTCTTGCCCGCTTTGTGGAAACGGTTCACGGTCTCCGGATTGCTCATCCGGACTATTCCGCTTCGCACGAGACGGCGGGGGTCAGTACAGCCGCCGAACCAAATGGCTTCCGTGAACACCTTCCCGAAATGGGCATAGAAACGGTTGCAGATGTCCTTGAGCTCGTCATATTTTTTGTCGGGAAAACTTCTTGCAAGGTTGGTCATCACCACGTCTCTGCGGTAACGCAGCACCTTGCCCGCAAGTCTGCCGAGCGCGCGGCCGCATGCCCGGTGGAATCCCAGGGGAAGCATGGCCAATGGCCTGGTGAGGCCGTAAAGCAATGCACTTCCTATTTTTCCCTTGTTGTCCATATCAGATACAAATATAATAAAAAACGTCAATCTTTCTAAAAGCATGCCTAAAGTCCCTGTCATGCCTTGCCGGTTCCGCCGAATTGGTATGATTTCCGCAAATCTTTCATAAAATCGGCGCGGCCAAACTTGTATCAATCCCGATATTTTGTTTAATTTGTAGAATGTGCCCGTGCAAGGGTCGGGTTAATTCATTGAAATAATCCAAAAATCAACAATATGTTCAAAGGTCAACCCAAAGGTCTGTTTGCCCTTGCGCTCGCCAACACGGGCGAGCGCTTCGGCTACTACACCATGCTTGCCATCTTCATGCTCTTCCTCCAGGCCAAGTTCGGCTGGGATCAGGCAGTGGCGAGCCAAGTCTACTCAATTTTCCTTGCTGCCGTCTATTTCATGCCCGTTGTGGGAGGATGGCTCGCCGACAGGATAGGATTCGGCAAATGCGTCGTCGCCGGAATTTCCGTGATGTTTCTCGGATATCTGGCACTCGCGATACCGACAGGCAACAATTTCTTCGGAATTGCGCTGATGATTGGAGCCCTGCTGCTCATTTCAGTGGGTACCGGACTTTTCAAGGGAAACCTCCAGGTACTCGTCGGCAATCTCTACGATGACCCCAAATATTCGTCCAGAAGAGATGCTGCATTCAGCCTCTTCTATATGGCAATCAACATAGGCGCGATGTTCGCCCCGTCAGCCGCGACCGCCATTACGAACAAGTTCATGTCAAGCGCAGGCCTGGTCTACAAGGCTGACATCCCCGCTCTTGCGCACCAGTACCTGAACGGAAGCATTTCTGCGGCCAACAGCATGAAACTTGCTGACCTTCAGGCCATGATGCCCTCACCTGAGGTCGCATCCATGCCATCTGCCGACTTCTGTTCGTACTATATCGAAAATCTTTCGTCGTCATACAACATGGGCTTTGCCGTTGCCTGCGTGTCCCTGATAGTTTCGGTATGCATCTATTTCGCATGCCGCAGCTGGTTCAAGCATGCTGATGTCAACGCAAAGCAGGCTGCCGCATCGGGTGGCTCTGTAAAGGTTGAGGAACTCACCCCGAAGCAGACCAAGGAGCGCATCGTCGCCCTCTGCCTCGTGTTCGCGGTCGTAATTTTCTTCTGGATGGCATTCCACCAGAACGGTCAGTCCCTGACGTGGTTCGCGCGTGACTATACCCAGAGCTATGCGGAGGGATGGCCGCGCCTCGGATTCAACATCTGGATACTCGCCCTGCTTGCGGTTTCCATCTACACCCTGTTCGGAGCGTTCCAGTCAGAGAAGCCGATGGGCAAGCTCGGAAACGGAGTGGTTACGCTTCTTCTCTGGGGCGGTGCGTACGCTATCTACGACGGAATGCCGGCAAGGCTTGAGATCCAGCCTCAGCTCTTCCAGCAGTTCAATCCTTTCTATGTGGTCTTCCTGACCCCGATTTCTTTGGCACTTTTCAGCTGGCTGGCTTCAAAGAAGACCCCTAAGCATCCCGGCGGGCTTGAGCCGTCGGCGCCCAAGAAGATAGGCATCGGAATGTTCATTGCGGCTCTCGGCTATCTGATCATGATATTCGGCTCCATGGGCCAGGCCTCACCGGCTGAACTCCAGGGAACAGTTTCTCCTGATCCTGTGGTTCCCATGTATCTGATGAGCACCTACCTCGTGCTTACCTTTGCCGAGCTGCTGCTGAGCCCCATGGGAATTTCATTCGTGTCCAAGGTCGCTCCTCCCAAATACAAGGGTCTTATGATGGGCCTTTGGTTTGCTGCGACGGCTGTCGGCAACTACCTGAGTTCCATTCCCGGACTTCTTTGGATGAATGTACCGCTCTGGGCCAACTGGGCCATCCTCATGGCACTTTGCGTGATTGCGGGCGGAATAATGTTTGCCATGCTCAAGAAGATTGAGGCGGCAACCGCATCCTAGCCTTTCATTGCTGCCATGAGATTCGCTCCTGCTGCAAGAGGAATCAGAAAGTCAACCAAACGCTGGCTTGGGTCGCTGGTGCTCGTCATGGCACTGGCGGCCCTTGCTGGCTGGGTTGCCAACATGTGAGCCATGCCTTACGGGCAATAATCTGATACTATGAGAATTGACAGGAATTCATACGGAATCATTGCAGGCTTCTATATCGGAGGAGTTGCGCTGATTTTCGTGCTGCTGCGCTTTGTCGGCATTCACTGGCTGAGCTGGTCGCTTTCGGCCGGGGTGATTTGGGTCTGCGTGTGGCAGACATGCTTCTTCCGTGTTCCGAAGAGAAAACGGTGCGGTTCTGCACGGAAGGTGAGTTCAGTGTGCGACGGTAAAGTCGTCATCGCTGAGCGTGCCTATGAAAGCGAATACCTGAAGCGAGAGTGTTTCCAGATATCGGTCTACATGAATTTCTTCGACGTTCATGCCAATTTCTGGCCTGTCGACGGGAAGGTCAGTTTCTACAGGTATTTTCCCGGCGAACATTTCCTTGCGTTCAAGCCCAAGGCTTCGCTGGAGAATGAGCACACCTGTGTCTGCATCACCACCGAAGACGGCCAGGAACTGCTGTTCAAGCAGATTGCAGGCGGTTTTGCAAGGCGTATCGTGAACTATGCCGGCACCGTCAAGACCGCAAGGGCAGGGGAGCAGTGCGGAATCATCAAGTTCGGCTCGCGCATCGACATTTTCCTTCCGCTGGATGCGAAGGTGCTGGTGAAGACAGGTGACCTGGTGAGGGCCTGCGAGACTGTGATGGCTGAACTTCCTGCCGTCTCCCGTTCAGTGCTCAAGTACTGATTTCAGCTGTGCTTTCAGATCCTCAGGAGACTTGAAGATTATTCCGCGTATTCCGAGCGCCTCGCCGGCGGCCACATTGACGGGGTTGTCGTCGATGAAAAGGCATTCTTCAGGATTCAGCCCGTACCGTCCCAGAAGAATCCTGTAGATCCTGGGGTCCGGCTTGTTGATTTTTTCTTCTCCGGAGACTACTATGCCGTCAAGCAGTCCGAATATCGGATACTCGTTGCGTATCAGGCTGAATGTCTCCGCCGACCAGTTCGTGAGTCCGTACAGGCCGTATCCGCGCTTCTTGAGGTCTTCAACCATCGCGCGCATCCCCGGAATCTCACCGTTCATCATCTTGATCCACTGCCCGTAGTACATGCGTATTTCCTTTTCCCATTCCGGGTAAAGGGCAATTCGTTCGGCCGTGGCGTCGGCGGTGCTCCTGCCTGCATCGACTGTGGTGTTCCAGCTGTACGGGCATATTTCAGTAAGGAAGTGCTCCATCTTTGCCCGGTCTTTGAAGTAGGGGCCATAAAGATGCTCCGGACTCCAGTCGACGAGCACCGAGCCGAAGTCAAATATTATGTTACGTATCATCGGTCATTCGAGGATCTCGTGGTTATTACGAGTACGCCGTTGGCACCTCTCGCTCCGTACAGTGCGGTCGTGGAAGCGTCCTTGAGCACGGTGATTGACTTGACCATGTCAGGACTCAGGAAACCTATGTCGTTGACTTCCATGCCGTCCACGATGAAAAGCGGATCGTTGCTGCCGAGTATTGATCTTTCTCCACGTATGCGTATGGTGGTCCCGTTGACTGATACTCCGGCCACTCGTCCCTTGATGTAATCATAGATGTTCGTATATCCGCTGCCCTGAGGAACAGTCAGTGTGCTGGTCGCCGATGCCGACGTGGACTTGCGCACCTTTCCGTATCCTGTGTCAAAATATTCTTCTTCTTCGTTTCCCCGGGCTGCTTCATCCGAAGCCCTTTTCAGGGTCCCGCATCCTGACGCCAGCAGGGCAAGCGACAGAATAAGCACGAATTTTCTCATAATCGATAGCTTTTTTCAAAAATAAGAAAATTTTTCTATATTTGCAGTCCTGAATTGATGGTGCGTTGGCCGAGTGGTCAGGCACAGGTCTGCAAAACCTGTTACAGTGGTTCGATTCCGCTACGCACCTCCGAGGGAGGGGGACTCTATAATGGAGTCCTCCTTTTTTCTTTTTCGGGAGGCCCAATTGTTTTTGAGGGGCTATGTCCGTATTACGGGAAGAGTTCCTGCAATTCACCTGTCGCAGTGATGTGCCCTGGAGAGGCCTGGCAGAGGGGTGAGTGCGACAGGTCTCCCGGAAATTGCGCGACCTGTCGCAGCAGTATGCCCTGCAGGGCTCTAGGCGGCCGGTCGGTGCGACAGGTGAATTGCAGGAGCGTGGCATTTCCTCTTCCTGCATGCGAAGGCCGGCAGGTAGAAGACAAGCGCGAGGACGGAGAACACCAGACCGCTGATGGTCCCGACCGCGAAGCAGAACCAGAACACCTCCGTGGGGCCGTCGAAGAGGAACGGCACAAGTCCCAGGATTGTCGAGAGGATGGTCAGGGATATGGGCCAGATTTTCCTGTTGAAGGCCCTGATATAGCATTTTGTTTCAGTTTCGGCTATCTTGCTGCCCGGCAGTCCCGGTCTGCAGGAGGATAAGGCAGCTTCAGGAATTCTCCCTTCATGCTCAGCTGGCAGTCCCGGCCGCCGTCTTGCCGCCAGCCCCTGTCTCCAGGCTGACAGCAGGTATATCCCAGCATTCACGGTGATTCCGCTGAGCATCACGAAAGCCGCGAATCCACCCTGGTCGAACACGAAGTCCGTGAGTCCGAAGGTCAGGAAAAGCCCGATGAACGAAACCGGTATCAGGAAGATGATCGCAAGCGGATAGCGGAGCGAGTTGAAGTGTATGGCAATCAGGACGAATATCCCCGCTATGACCAGCAGGATGAGCCCGGTATAGCTGTCTTCGTTTTCGTAGAACCATCCCCGGCCGATTTCCTCGGCCCTGTAGCCTATGGGAAGCACTTCGCTGTTCATCCTGTTGACCTGCTGCTCGATGAACCTGCGCGCAGGCTCGGTCATGCCTATATAGTCGAACCGCACCGCCAGGTAGTATGACTGGTTCTCCTTCCGTATCGGGAGTCCGGTAAGGGCCTTGGTGATGCTGCCTATTTCCGACAGCTTGATCTTGCCGTCCCCGACGTCAATGCTGAAGTTCTCGGTGTGCCAGAGGTCGAATGCGTCGCTGTCGGAAGACTTCAGCCGCACCGGGACATGCTCGCCCCGGTAGGGGAGGCTCCCGATGTCGGAATTGTAGAGCGGGGAGCTCAGCACCGAGTAGTATGCATACGGGTTGATGCCGTAGGCCGTGAGAGCCTCTCTGTCATAGCTCAGGTTGAATTCCGTGGTGGGCCTGTCGCCGTAGTCCGAGCCCCATATCTCCACGCCCTGGATTCTCCGGTTCTCCGATATCCGGTCAGCGAGCTGCTCGGCGTATTCCAGGAGCGTGTCGTAGTTGTATCCGGTCAGCGAAATTCCGTACATGCGGTAGGTGGAGACCACATTGTTGTTGAAACCGTTCTGGTCCAGGCCGTATACCCTCCAGTTCGCCCCGCCGAAATTGCCCGCCATGAAGATGACATCGCTCTTGATCTGCATGGGCACGGCAGTGTTCTCGTATTCCGGCTTGAACAGAACCTCGATGGTGCCGTTGCTGTAGGACCCGATGGAAGTCTCGAAGACCTCGATCTCGTCGAACCTTGCCAGATAGTTCTCCATGCTCTTCATCACCTCGTTGAGCTGCTGCACGCTGCACCCTTCCGGCATTCCGGCGCTTATGGTAAGGCTCGGCCGCGCCGGCTCCCTGTAGAAGTCCGAGCGCGAAAGCGCCTCGTGGAACAGCCCGAAAGATGAAGCTGCCCACTTCCACGACGACACCTCTTCCATGGCATTCCGGAAAGCGCTTTCGCGGCTCTCGTCCGGATTCCGTCCGCTGTCGGGCTTCAGGAGGAACACAGGAATGCCGAAGGCTGCCACGAAAAGCAGTATGAGCACCCAGCGGTGACATGTTGCCCAACGGATGTAGTTCTCATAGCGCCGGTTCCACCGCACTACCCTTCGCAATCTGCGGGAATGCGCGGCCGGTTCCTGATTGTAGCGTACCGGCAGATAATGCAGCAGTGCGGGCACGAATAGCCTCGACACCAGCAGCGAGACGGCGAGGTTGACCGCAATCACCAGCGCGAAATCGGCAAGGTTGGTCCTTTCCGTCTCGGGGAGCAGGAATATCGCCAGCAGGGCCACCACCGTGGTCGCCACTGCGCTGATGAGCGACGGGAAGACTGAAGTGTTCCTCCAGCGCGAATAGTGGTCAATCATCATGATGCTGTTGTCTATGATGATGCCCAGCGAGACGGTGATTCCGGCGAGGGTATAGATATGGATGCTCAGTCCGATGAGGAAGTACACTGCAACCGACATCAGCAGGTTGACCGCCAGCGTGATGGCAATCACCAGCATGTATCTCCACGAACGGTTGAGCAGGAACACGAATGCGAGCAGGATGGCCAGGCACAGCAGCGTGCGGAAATATATCTTGTCGAGCTCGTCGGAAATGTATTCGGAATAGTCGTAGCCCAGCGAGACGCTTATTTCCTCCGGCATTGCCGCCTCGAGTTCGGCCATCCTTTCCTTGAGGCCGCCGACAGCCGCGAGGAGGTTTGCATCGGAGGAGACCTCGGCCCTGAGGCTCAGGGTGTTGAGCCCGTTGATGCGGTAGTAGGAGCCGGGCAGGGCCTCCTGGTAGCGCATGGAGGCCAACTCTCCGAGCCGTATTATCCTGCCTTCCTTGACTGCAACCGGGATGTCGGCCGGGTCTTCGGAACTGCGGCTCCTGAGCTGGACGCTGAACACGTTGCCGCCGGAGCGGACCGTGCCTATGACTTCCGAACCGTAATGTCCGGCGATCGCTGACCTGATGTCGGCCGCGGATATCCCTGCCGAGGCGGCCTTGTCCGCATCGAAGGTGATGACCAGCTCATAGCGGGTGTCGCCGCTGAAACTGACTGAATTCACCCCTTCCACCGTCGAGAGGGGATAAAGTGCATATTCCTCGACCCACCGGGCTATCTGCTGGGGAGGCAGGCTGCTCTTTATGTTCCATGAGATTGCCGTCCTGCTGCGCCCGCCGCTGGTGTTGAGCGAGATCGAGGGATAGCTGCAGCCTTCGGGCAGCGAACTGTATATGTTCCTTATCTTGGAGGCCACCTCGAAGCGCACCGCCTCTATGTCGTCACGCCGTCCCACCGTGACGGTCACCCTTCCCGAGCCGTTGGAGGACAGGGAACTCACCGACGAACATTCCTTGATGGTTGACAGCACGCCCTCGATCTTCGAGGTCACCTCGGCCTCCACCGTCCTGGCGGAAGCGCCGGAATAGTTGTACCTCACGGTGATCGAGCGCGACTGGCCCGAGGGAGTGTACTGCACCTTGAGCATGGAGAAGCAGCCGAGGCCGGCCACTGCGGCGACAGCCATCAGCAGCACCACGGAAAATGCCGATATGCCCTTCTTTGCCTGCATCAGCCGCGACGTGAATATATCCTCGAATAGATTGCCGGGATGAAGAATATGCTGACGATGGTGCCTATGGTCATTCCGACGGTGATGACTATTGCCATGGGGTACTGCAGGTCATTGCCCATGCTTCCTCTCGAGAGGAAGGGCAGGACTGAGAACACTGTGGTGATGGAGGTCATGAGAATGGCCTTGATGCGCCTGTGGCCGGCCTCATGGACAGCATCGTCGACAGCCATGCCCGCCGCAACCAGCCGGTTGATCGTGTCGACCTTGAGTATGGAGTCGTTGATCACGATTCCGGATATGACCACCAGGCCTATCAGCGACATGAGGTTGACCGAGACGCCGAGCATCCAGAGCACCGCAAGAGAGAATCCTATGTCGATGAGGATCTCGGAAAGGATGATCAGCGGCTGCACGAGCGACTCGAACTGCGAGGCGAGAATCAGGTAGAGCAGCAGCACCGCCACGAGCAGGATGAGCATCATCTGGCGGACGAGATCCCTGTTGGAGAACCATGCACCCGAATAGGAGACGTCGAATTTGCCGCCCTGGCGGATGCTCTCGCTGATTGTCTGCATCGCGTCGGGAACCTCCCTGCCGGGAATGTCGAGGCTGACGGGATAATATGCTCCCTCGCCTCCGGAGACCATCTGCCTGAAATCCTGGTCGACTGTCTGCACCATGAGCGCCGATGCTGGAATCCTTACATCCTCACCTTCGGCGTCCTCGAACTCGATGAAATTTTCCGACAGTATCCTGTCAATCTCGCCGTCGTCCGTGCCGAGCATCACGGGTACGGAACGGTTGCCCTGGACAATCTCGAAGAGCGTGTTGCCGTTGAGCGCGTTGGTGAGCAGATTGCGCAGCTGGCCGAAACTGATCCCGTAGAGGCTCAGCCGTTCAGGGTCGGATACATAGACTATGTCCTGCTTCAGCTGCATGGCGTCTATCCTCCAGTCCGGGCGTGCAGCGCGCAGCGCGTCGAGAGCTTCACGGACATCGGAGACCTGCAATCCCAGATCTCCCGTGGGGCGGAGCCTGGCGGTCAGCTGAGGTTCGGTCTCGGCGAACACCATCTCGAAGATGTTCCCGGAATTCGCCCACGAGATCACGGCCTGCGGCCATTGGGCTTCAAGTGTGCCGGAAAGGAGCTCCTTGGCGTCCTTGAGGCCGTCGGCATCGCTGCATTTGATGTAGAGTGATGCCTGGTTCATGGCCTGGTCGCCGCTGTGGCTGAGCACGAACTGCAGTGTGCCTGCCAGGGTGGTGGCCTGTATGCACCGGTCTTCGACCAGCTTCTCGAGTTCCACCATGCGCCGCTTGTTCTCCTCCAGCGTGACGGGCTCGTTCCAGTTGACGTTCAGAATGGTGTCGGTGTAGGTCAAGGGCGGAAGCTTTTCCTTGTCCATGAAGACAAGGCAGACCGCAGCGGTTGCGGTACTGGCGAGAGGAAGTGCCCAGCTGATCCAGTTCCGGTTGCGCAGGAACCAGTCCTCGACCCTGTCATAGAACCTCAGCCCGAAGCTGAAGTCCATCCTCGAAAGCAGCCGGTTGGGACGGAAGGAGCCGAACCTGCGGTAAATGGCCCAGTAATAGACGGGAATCACCATGACTGTCACGGCATGCGCCACGAGCAGCACAACTGTTATCGATATGGCCTGGTCGAAGAAGATGTCTCCCGCGAGCCCGTTCATGAATATCAGGGGGATGAACACCGCGCAGGTGGTGAGCACCGAACTTAGCATCGCGCCTGACACCTCCCGTGTGCCTTCGACGACGGCTGTTCTCAGCGAATCGCCGCGGGTCCATCTGGAGGTGATGTTGTCGATCAGGACTATTGAGTTGTCGACCATCATGCCGACTCCGAGCAGTATGCCGGAGAGTGAGATGATGTTTATGGTGATGCCAATGAGCCCCAGCACGAAGAAGGAAATGACCAGCGACACGGGGATAGCGAGGGCCACGAGCACGGGAGATCGGAAGTCCTTCATGAACAGGAAGATTACGATGCACACGAGGACGATTGCCGCCACGATGTTGAGCAGCAGGTTGTTGATGGAATACTCGAGCAGCTCTGTCTGGTCGCGGGTCACCGTGAACTCCAGGGCAGGGTAGTCGCGGGTGAACACGTCGAGCTGGTCCGATATGCTGCGGCGCAGCTGGGCCATTCTGGCCTCGCTCTGCTTGATGACAGCGAGAACCACCGCTTCCCGTCCGTCAGAGCGCGCGAGTCCTGTCCTCTCCGACGGCTGCTGGGTCACGGAGGCGACGTCCTTTATCTGGAGTATGCGTCCTTCCCAACGGAAATAGACGTCGGCAATGTCTTCCGCGGAGGCTGCGAACGAGCGGAACTTGACGTTGTAGTGGTATTCGCCGTCCCTTATAGTCAGGTTGGACAGG
>CABUIX010000038.1 GCA_902491795.1 uncultured Bacteroidales bacterium
CCGGAATACAGGGCGTAGATGAAATCATCGTCGCAGCAGACATCCACATAGCCTTTCCGCTCATTCTCTTTGTGGGCGAGTGCCCTGCCGCCGCCTATGGTGACCACCTGCCATTCCGGTTCGAAGCATTCCGGCCCTTTGACAAAAAGAGGGACTGCGCTGACAAGATCCACGATCTCCAGCTGGTCGGCATAGCGGCACGCGACCACGCAGGCCTTGTTTGCAGTGTTGGCTTTTATTATGCCCTCGAAGGCCTGGAGCTGAAATTCTGATGTCCGGTTTTTCCTGGTGTCCGGTATGTACCTTGCCAGTACTCGGAGCGAATCTCCCTGTGGCAGTTCTACTATTCTTTCGTCTCCGGCGCTGTCCATGGCGACAAGTCTGTCACCATATCCGCATATACATGATATTCTGCGGGATATTCCTTCGCATTTGAACTGTTCTGAAGGGTAGTATTCCCGGCACAGCAGGCTGTCTGTGTCGGCAGCCAGAATCTTGTCGAGCGTGATGTCGTATATCAGGGTCGTACTGTTGCCGTTGAGCAGCGCGAAATAGAATGCTCCGAGCATCTCTCCGGGGCCCCTTCCCTTTTTGATGAACTTGTTTGTCTGCCCGCTGGAAAGTCCGTAGACATACATTTGTGCTTCGGGCGATTTGTTATCCTTGAACAGCAGCGATTTGCCCGTGTAGTAGATTCGTGTCGGCGCGAGAAGGTCAGGGATATTCATGGGCTCTCCTTTGACGCTTATGGCCGGCCGGTCCTCTTTCAGGATTTTCAAATTTTCCTGCCGCGAGCCGCAGGATACGGCGATAACCGACAGCGACAGGGCCAAGGCCGCTGCTGTCGGAAAGTTAAAATGTCTCTCTGCCTCCATGCTCTAAAGGATGAGTTTCCGGAGAGTATGCGGCTGCGTCTCGTCGTCTGAGAGCTTGAGGAAATACAGACCGTCGGAGCTGTTGCTGAAAAGCGGGGACGCACCTATGGAGGCGTTTGTGTAGATTGCCACGCACCTGTTTCCGGCAACATCATACAGGGAATACAGTCTGTCGGAATAGTCTGTATTCTCCCCGTCCTGCACGAGTTCTCCTCCGATGCTCATCAGCATCAGGCGGTCTTTGTCGGCAAAAAGGAACAGAGATTGCGAATTGCTTCACAGATAGTCGCTCCTTTTTTCGGAGCCGCTTTCCAGAGAACTGTTGTCCTGCAGTTTCTCTACACGGAAACTGTCGGATTTCAGTTCTGCGGCTGTCGAGGTCTTCCCGGAAGCAGGGTCGTACCGATATACGGTGAGAGCGTCCTTCGCGGCGAAATATACATTCCCGTCCTTCAGGCAGACAGGTGCCGGGTATGCTGCATGGAGCAGTACCCTGTGCTCCGTGGTGCTCTTTCCGATGCTCTGCACGACTTCGCCTTTTCTGGTGTCATAGACATCGACGATGTTTTCGTCGGCATTGCCTGCGGTATATATGTAGATGCTGTCTCCGGCAGGCAGGAAGTCCTTGATTGCCGAGCGGTAGGGATATTCAGCGACCGGCTCGCCGTCCATGGTGTAGGCGATGAATTCGAGCGAACCTGCACTCCAGACATAGACGGTGTCGTTTTGTATCTTGACGCTTGGCGGTGTGAGATATTCATACTGCGCACGTCCCGAACGCCCTATCTGTTTCACCTGCCTTCCGTCGGCGGAATACAGATATACGCTTTTGAGGTCGGTAAGCACAAAGCGGCCGTCATCGCTTATCGCGAACGACATCGGTCTTGCGACGGGACCAAGGTTCTCCTGAAGCTCGCAGACGGTCTGCGACGGAGCTTCAGTGGCGGAGCCGCTGTTCCTGCCGGTACATGAAGACAGCAGCAATAGTGAACAGAGGCCTGATATGAAGATGTGACTGCGCATGGTGAAACGGATTTTAGATTGCAGATCGTTTGTCGGCCAAAGTGAAGACTGCGGCAGAAGCAGCCGGGACCGGAATTGCCGAACTCAAGAAAATCAATTTTTTCATAATGTTGATAATTATCTGGTTGATGCTTGGTTCCGAACTTTCTCTGTCAGCAAATATAAGGTATTGAAATTGGAAATCCAATATAAGGGATGATGTCGCAAAACGGACAGGGCCTGACGGCTTTTCTGCTATATATTTCCCGGCAGAATTTGAAATCCGGATTCAGCAATGAAATATTTTTGAGTTTGGAGTCAAGCTCGAATCAGTCAAATATAGTCTTTTCACATTTTCCTTATGCTTTCAGCCTGTATTTTTCACATTTTCCGCACAACTTTTACCCCAAAATTTCACATTTTCCATTTTTAATTTCTACAAGATGTCAATATCCACCAAATTTTCAAAGGATTCTTTCGCTGTATTTCGGCACCACCCCTATCACGAAGTCTTCCGGCACGAATCCGAAGTATCTGCTGTCCCGCGAGTTGGCGGCATTGTCCCCGACGAAGAAATACCAGTTCTCCCTGAATGTGTATGTCCCGGCCGTCCTGCCGCCTATGGTGACCCCGTCTTCGGAAATCCCGAGCTTCTCCCCGGTCTCGTATTCTATGACCTTCGCGTAGCGTCGCGCGTTTTCGCAGTCGAGCTTGATGCTCATTCCCTTGCCGGGCACCAGAATCGGCCCGAAGTCCTTTATTGTCCATTCGTCGCCCTTGCCGGCGAACTGCCCTGCCTTCAGGGATTTGTGCTCCAGCAGCAGCTCGTCCGGGATACCGCTCAGCCTTGTCTCCGAACTCTCCGGCACACCCGTTGCGCCGGTGCGCGAGTTTACATAATGCGAACCGGCTGCCGAAACGCTGTCGCCCGGGATGCCTATGCAGCGCTTGATGTAGACATAGTTGATTTTGAAGCCTATCTCGTCATTCCTCCAGCCGAAAGGGTAGTTGAACACCGCGACATCCCCGATGCGCAGTCTGCGCAGCCCCGGCATCCTGAAACAGTGGAGTTCCGGGGAGTCGAAGTCGAACTTCGTGTATATCCGTCCTCCGAGCACCAGTTTGTTCACATAGATTCCCGTGCCGTTCGGAATCGTCGGGAGCATCGACACCCCTTTCGAGACGAAGCGGTCGCAGAGAAATATGCGCGTGCCGAAATACAGCAGGGGCAGTGCTGCAACGGCAACGCAGACCCACGTCACGATGCCGAGCATTCTTTCTTTCCAGTTTCTGCCAATATTCTTGTTTCTGTTCATCTTACTGCATGATATTGTCCATTTTGCCGATTAGCCTCGCAGCGGCTCTCCTTACCGGGAAGACCTGCAGCGGTTCAGCGAGTCCAGCGCTTCCATGGCTTCGCGGCGGAGCCGTACCATCGAGGCGTTTCTCCGGTTTATAGGCATGGCGGATATCTTTTCGGCCACAAGGGTGGCTCCTTCATCGTTTCCTGTCCGGATATGCAGCCGCATAAGCCGCAACAGGGGATAGATCCTGCAGGGAACCATGTAATGTGCGCGAAGGTACTCCTCTTCGGCGCCGGCATAGTCGCCTTCCGACTCAAGGTTGCGGCCCATGATTATCCGGAACATCGGATCTGAAGAGATTGCGGCACCTTCGGCAAGGATGCGGCTGCTCTCCGCGAAATGTCCGGTCCGGTGCAGGATGTACCCCAGGTCATAGAGGAAGCGGTAGTTGTCTGATAGTTCGGCATACAATGCCCGCATTTGCATGGCATCGGCTTCGGTCGGCCCGTAGTTGATGAACTGAGCAATCCTTTTCCACTCGAGTTCGGCGTCCTTGCGCTCATCGGCCACTGGCTTCAAGGCCACGGCTGAGGCGACGCATGCCGTGAGCGCTGCGAGGGCAAGCATCAGCTCTGCCTTGGTTCCGCGCCTTCCCGTCGGGCCGCAGGATGCAAGGAACAGCACCAGCAGAATCCTGAATCCGGTGATGCTCAGCGGGTACGAGAACATGGCAAAAACGGCCAGCGCGAGCATTCCGGCGGCAAACACGTTTTTTCTTTTGTGCAGGTTGAGAATGGCGGATGCGGCGATTCCTGCTGCAAGCAGCAATCCGGGGATACCTCTTTCCATGCCGATTCCCAGATATTCATTGAACGGATATTCCGGACAGCCCGCGACTCTGACAATGCCGGCAGGCGCGTTGGGATGGGTGCGGAAGAATTCTTCCTGAGCCTGTCCGTATGCGCCCATGGTCGAGCCCGGACCGCTTCCGGCAATGGGCCGCTTGGCGATTGCAAGGATTTCCATGTGCCAGATGTGCAGCCTTCCGACTGCTGAATCCGCTTTGATTAAGAAAGTCGCTCCGGCAGCGGCGACGAGCAGCAGGGAAGCGGCAGCTGCGGCAATGATCCTTCTGGGTGCATCAGGAAGCACATCCTTGAGCCTGGAGCGCAGGGTTTTATTGCCTGAGAGGGAATAGACGGCGGAAACCGCAAAAGAGAGCCATGCGGCGCGGCTCATGGAAGCGGGCAGGACCAGGAACCCGAGTACCAGTGCGGAGACTGCAAATGCGGTCATCGTTATCCGGTAAAAACCTCTCGTCCTCCTGCTGCAGGATGCAAGGTATGCAAGCGCGACAGACATCCCTATGGCGATGAATCCTCCGTATGGACCGGGATTGTCAAAGCTTCCCGTGATGGGGAATGCCGCGTGGTTGGATGCCCTGAGGCCGGAGAGCTGCATGAGTCCGAGCCCTGCTTCGAGTATTGTCCAGACGCAGACGGCCAGAAATGCCAGCGCCCTGGTGGCGGCAAGTCTTCCGCAGAGAAAAGGCTTCAGCGCGAAATACATCACGAGCAGAGGCAGCAGGTGGCTCACGGGCATACCGTACCATGCAAGCAGCAACAGGGCGAGAATGTCCGGAACTGAAAATCCGCAGCGGACGTGTTTGACGAGGCCTACCACCATATCTGCGAACCGTTCTCGTAGGTGAAGATCCGCTCTTCCTTGCCTTTTGTGTGATTGTGCAGAAGGAAAAGTGCGTTGGAAGGAACGTTGTCGTATATGAGTTCCTGTGTCTCCCGGCTTCCTGTCCTGGTTCCGAGAGAAATCCAGCCTCCGTCCCACATGCAGAGTTCGTACAGCTCACCGTCACGTATGAAGTTGTCGTCTGAACGGGGAAGAAATGAAATGCTCCGTATGTCGGCCGCAGAACCGAGGTCGATGCCTATCCACGGCGTTTGCTGATCCTTGCCGCATAGCGCGTATGTCAGTGTCTCGCCATCGAAAGCCTTGTCCATGGTGTGGAGGGTGTCCCCGCTTTCGTATGTGCCGATGGCTGAGCCCTGAAGTCTGTTGCCCGCGGGACCGTACAGCTCGATTTCCGATATGTTTCCGTCTGTTCCTTGCGGGGGAATGTAGCGGATATATCTGAATGATCCTTTCCCGGCAGGAACTTCGAGTGTCTGGAAATTATATCCTACCGAATCGGGAAGCGGGAGCACGAGTGGATTCCGGAAGAGAGGGGAGCGTGACAACTCGAAGCGCCCTCCACGCATTGATGCGGCGTACTTCCTGGCCCTTGTGTCCATGAATTTCCGGAGAAGCCGCATGGGCGGTTCCATGGGCTCCCCGGGTCTGAGCTCCGAGACGGTGCCGAGGCTGTCCACTTTTACCGGCCAGCCTGCCGGGACGAGCTGCCCGTCCACATAATATTGCGGAAGAAATACTGCGGGGTAGCCCATGTCCGTGAAGGTGACTTTGCCTCCCCTGCGTCTGGCTCCGGATACTGGCACCCAGTCGCGGTCATCGAACACGCACAGCCAAACCGTCCGGGACAGGGCGGGGGTTTCCAGCGTGACGGATACGTCAGTAACTGGGCAGTATTCGGATGTCACATCCTTCAGCCTCGGGTCCGAAAGCAGGGGCGGCGTGTCCTTCCGTCCTGCCATTGCGACAGGGGAGTCGTCCTGGTATGCGTATGATTTCCTGTAGGCCTTGACGAGTTTGAAAGTAAAAGGAGTCGTATGGGCGGGACGGAGAATGTCGCCAACGTCGAAAACGTAGCTGGTGTCGTTCCCGATGGTCATGCACCATTTGTGTCCCTGGGAGTGGTTGGCCCACTGAGGGGTGAAGTCCACGGCGACAGGAACGCCGAATGTTCTGGCTGCGTATACGAAAAGGCCCACATAGTCTTCGCATGAACCCCCGACGATGCGTTTGAGTGCAGATGGCTTGAGAGATGGTTTGTTTCCGGGATAGTTTGCGTAGATATGGGGCTCCACGCAGGCGGAATTGAGAGCCTGGCAGAACTCGTCCAGTCTTGCGTCGGGCAATCCGGCCAGACTGTCGAGATACGGCCCGAAGTGCTCCTTGTAGTCGGTCTTCCAGTCTTCAAGAATTTCCGTTCCGATTCTGTATGGCAGCAGATATTCGCAGAATTCTTCGAACGAAAGATCTTTTGCCCATGGAGATTCCCAGGCGTCGAAAGCTCTGTCGATATGGCTTGTCAGGTAGTCCGAACTTATCCTGCGGGCATCGAAGACAGGCTCCAGGTCCGTGAAGAAAGGCGTCTTGAACAACGAGTCGTTGAAAGCCCGGAGCGCAAAGATGTCAATGCCCGGACGTGCGTAGAATTCATCCAGCAGGGAATAGTACCTGTCCAGCGAAGGGCCTTCCATGGCTGCGTTCCCTCCCATGTTTTCGATGAGATAGACCGCCGCGTCATATTTCTGCCTTTCTCCGCTTTCCCGGTAATGGTCCAGCACCGCCTCCAGCTGCGGCCGGTTGTCACCGGCGAAGCGCATCACCTTGTTGATATTTCCCGCCTGACGATTGCAGGAGGACAGGAGAATGAGAAATACTGTAACTGCTGTAAGATAACGCATGGTCGTAAGCTTTTATGGTATGGTTCCGCTCAGTCGATTCTCTGGGGCTCCGGGAAATCTTCCGGGAGAGCGTAGCTCCAGAAACTTTCGGTGTTGGGATCAAGGACATAGAGTCTGCCGTCTGCGAAATCGAAGTTTTCGGCAAGCTTGTCGATGCGAATGTCTGCGAGGGGGCTGCCGTCATAGCCGAAGCAGTAGATGTGCGGCAGTTCGGTGCGTCCCCTCTCGTATGACAATGCCGTTTCGCCGAGGTACATTACCGCGAAGAAGTCGTCGTAGAGGCGGGCATGGCAGAATGACACAGGTTCCTGTTCCCGAGGGCCGTTGACTATATCGTCCAGATTGTCGGGCTTGCCTATGCACAGAGATTTTCTCCATGTGGCATCCGGAGTGTAGAGGTTGACGTTGTTCAGCGCCGATGAAATCTCCACTATGATATTCCTGTCGCGGCTGTACCATAAATTTGTGTATACGGGGCCGTACCATTGTCCTGGGTTGACATGGGCGGAGTTGATTTCCTTCAGTCCTTCGGGCTCGAAACTCTTGCCGTTATGGGCCAGCTTCCTTATGAATCCGGTATTGTCGTCAGACTGCTGCTTGTAGAAACAAGTAGAGTCGTCAATGAAGATATATTCGAAGCATGCCCTTGGAATATCGTTCTGCATGCTCGAAATGTCCGTCTGCCTGCCGGAGAGCGAGTTCGTCACGTTGAACCTGTGGAGCGTCCGTCTGTTGATGTCAGTAAGCAGATAATTCAAACAGCCGTTTTCGACAATGCGGTCGGAATAAGAGACCGAAGGGACGAATGATGAAAATTCGTCCGGCCCGTTGCCTGTGTTGAGGAATTCCCCGAGAATCGCCATGTCGGAAATCCTTATGATTTTCCATGAGCCTGTCTTGGCGCGTGTGCTTACTATGAGGAGAGAATCCTGAATGTCGAACCCTGAAAGCCCGATGACTCCGGTGCTGACCGTGTCGGGCACGGACAGGGCGTATTCATGGGGGAACTTGTCTATGATGCTGACATTATCCCTGAATATCATTGTGTTCCCTGATCCCGATCCCGAGCAGGACCAGATCAGGAATGCGGCCAGGGTGCAGAGCATGGGAGCAGTGCTTGTGGGCGGCGTATTTTTCATCAGTTTCACTCAGTGGGTTTTTGTTTTTCGGCAAATCCGGACAGGACTTCTTTGTACAGGTTCAGAATCTGAGGGCTGCGTGCAGGATTTCCGACGAGGATGACTTTATTTTCCCGTCCATTGACAGAAGTTCAGGATTCTCGATCTGATCGGCATTGATGACATTCATCGAGTCCGGCAGGATTATCTCCCGTGCGTTGAGTCTTTCGGTGATTTTCCTGTTTCTGCCTGAATACATGCGCTAAAGGATGAGCCGGTGGAGGGAGTGCGGCTGCGTTTCGTCATCCGAAAGCTTTATGAAATACAGGCCGTCGGCGTTGCTGCTGAGAAGAGCTTCGGAACCTATGGAGTCATTCGTGTATGTGGCGGCAATATTCCCGTTTTTGGCATTATACAAGTTATAATTTTGCTTTTCATAGTCATATTCTTCGCCATTTTTGCTACGGTCTCCGTCAATAGTCATCAGGAACAGAGAGCCGTTATGAGGGAATAGATATAGCGTCTGGGAATTGCTCCAAAGATACTCGCTGGTTTTGTCAGGTTCAATGTCGTCGCTGCCTGACACCTTCCTGACAGAAAAAGTGTCTGACGATATTTCGTATTTTAAGGAGTCACTCCCTGAATTCATGTCATAACAATAAATGTCTGGCTTGTCTTTGGTGGCATAAAATATTTTACCGTCGCTTTCACATAGAGGGGCCGGAGACACCATCTGTATGAGGAGCCTGTGCTCAGGGGAACTTTTACCGAGATTGTGTATGACCTTGCTTTCCGTTTTGTCGTAGACATCGATAATATTCTTGTCTGCATTGCCTGCAGTATATATGTAGATGCGGTCTCCGGCAGGCAGGAAGTCCTTGATTGCCGAATGGTATGGGTATTCAGCGACAGGCTCGCCGTCCATGGTGTAAGCGATAAATTTAAGATTTCCAGCACTCCAAACATAAACGGTGTCGTTGTCGTTCTTTACATATCTAGGCATCAGGTATTCGTATTTCGCTCTCCCGGGATGTCCTATCTGTCTTATCTGTTGCCCATCATGCGAGTATAGATAAACATTCTTGAGGTCGGAAATGACAAAATTTCCATTGTCAGCAATAGCGAAAGACATGGGCCTGGCTATCGGAGACAAATTTTCTTGTATTTCACAAATCTGCTCGTCTTGTGCTTCTTTGACAGCCGCAGTGTTTTTGTCAGAGCAGGATACCGTTGCGAACAGAGAACAGAAAACAAGGATTCTGTAGCTATATGTGTATTTTTTGTCTTGGATATCGGTCATGCTGTTGGATGATTAAACATATTCGCCAGGACAATCTTTGCCTCCTCCCGGAGTGCATATTACATAATCTACACCGTATTCTACAAACCACTTGTCCCCGAAACCGGATTCTCCATTGGATAAGGCTTCAATGTTGGCATTGACAAGGGAATCAGAAGAATTTGAGTGTCTTGCAGCGAAAACGAAGGCTGCGGCAGAAGCGGCCAGAATCAGAATGGCCGAACCCAGGAGAATTGTTTTTTTCATAATGTTGATGGTTATCAGAGAATATTTGATTTCAATTTACGAATCGCCTATGCACACTAATATAAGGTATTGAAATTGGAAATCCAATATCTGGAGAGATATTGCAAATAGGTTAGTATGTCAATAACTTAAGAGTTTGCGGCAGGTCCATGTTCATCCCTGCTTTTAAAATGTCTGTTCATCCATATCCGTATATACGTCCTTGTCTTTCAGCGTGTTTTGTCTGGTGTCCTGGTATGTTGCCGTGTGGATGGCAATAGAAAAAATCGATTGACAGATAAAGATGTAAAATCTGGATAAAGGCTACGGCTTCTATTCGTGTGTAATCTGTTGTTGAATTGCGGTTTTGAACAGGTTATTCAAGTTGTCGCTTCCAAGTGGATTCCCTATAAATACAGGCTTTCTTTTAGTGTTTATCAGAAAGCAATGGAACCGTCTGTCTTTAGGAAGGCTTCTGTTGCAACAACGGAAATTATTTTCGTGATCAATATAGACTGGGTATGGAAAGTTCAGTATTTCCAATTGCTGCAATACCTCCAGGAACTCCTCTTCAGAAGGTGAAAATATGGTGATAATGTCGAATTGTCCCTTGCCGCTTTCTTTATAAAGTCCATACCAGTTGTACAGGTGACTTATTTGACAAGATGAGCAGTCCAATCCGTCATGGTAAACGACAAGAGTCGGTCTTTCAATATGAATAGTTACTGTATCTGCCTCACCCGCCTTGACTTGAAGTAATTTGGGAGGAAAATTTATAGTGGTTTGGATGAATTTTGCAAAAACAGCCCGAGTCCTTTGTTCCTTGCATCCGAAAAGAGCGGGAAAAAGGAATATGGCCAAAACTATTTTTAAGCAGAACCTTTTCAAAGTATAAGCATGAGTGAATTGACGAAACGGTCGGAACATTACAGCCGTATGCGCCCGATGTACGATTTGCCGTCTGGATCCTTTATTACCGCATATATCGTATTTTCTTCCTTTGCGAAACACAGTCTGTCAATCCGGTGGTCTGTTCGGATCTGCTCAAGTGCATTTCCTTTCCAGTCGAATATCGCGACATTGCGAAATGGAGGAATCTGTTCCTTCTGCCCGCTGCCGGACATTCTGGTTTCGCCTCCGAATGCGGCAAAAATAACTTCGTCGTCGGCGTACAGATCGCAGAAAGCGTCTGTGAGGTCGTCATAGACGTATCTGTTTCCCTCTATCTTGAAGTCAGGTTCGACAAAGTACCTGGTCGACAGGTTCTTTATAGTCCCGTTTTCCACCGAGAAGGTCTCGAGTATGCCTCCGAGGGAAGAGGTGACTGCGAATCTCTCTCCATTTGGAGACGCGGCTATGATTTCGTTGGTATACATCATGAACCTTTTTCTGTCATCGTCTATTTCCGGAAATCTGTCGTATGTGGATATGACATCTCCCAATCTGTCCTTGAGAGCCATCCTTTTTACGCTTGAGGTATCCCTCTGCAGAAAGCTTATGTTGTATGTGAGCAGAGTGCCTTTCTCCAGAACGATGTCATGTACATTCCACCGGGGTGCCTGCCAGTCGGTCCTTTTTATTGCGCCAATCCCGAGCACAAGTAGCGAATCCATGTTGACGGTAAGTTTCTTCGACGCCAAGTTGTCAAAAAAAGTCATCGTCGCAGTATGTTTGTCGAAGCTGCAGTTGGATGCGAACAGAAGTTCCTTGGGGCCTCTTCCATAATTCAGAGTATGCATCAGCGGGGCCCCGCTGTCCTTGTCGTAGATGTGCAGGATTTTGCCGTCTTCCATGCTGACGGCAGTTACAATGACTGTTGAATCGTGGACCTCAATGTCGGAAATGGCGTTGAGGCCGAATAGCTCTTCCGAAATTATTTCGAATTCGGCTTCTGCGTTCTTCCTGAATTCAGGAAAGGTATATTCGGCGCTTTGTTCATTACATCCGCATCCTTGGAAAAAGGAAACAAGAGCAAGCAGCATTATCCCATATTTGAACGACGCTGCGGTAAAACCTGTATTCATGTTTTCAGTCATTGCGAGATTCTTCACAGGTGCCGTATATTCCTTCTTCTCCGTTTGAAAGAGCATCAATGTTGGCCTCAAACATTGAGTTTGTGATATTTTTCCGTTCGGTCTTGTCAACAATGACGAAGGCTGCTGCAGAAGCGGCCAGAATCAGAATGGCCGAACTCAAGAGAATTGTTTTTTTCATAATGTTGATGGTTATCAGTTGGTTTTGGCCTGTTATCTTGCGGTTTCCTTATATGGCAAAAATAAGGTATTGAAATTGGAAATCCAACATAAGGAGAGATACCGCAAAACTGGCAGAAACGGCCGTCAATATGATTTTACGACTTCGCACTCCCAGGGACTCAGGTGCGCATGAGGACAGAAGCAGAAAAATAAGTGTGACAATAATCTGTTTCATCTGTATCTTTTATGCCGGCATCAAAGTCTTATCTGTCCGAAGTACTGCTTCCCGTTCTCCCAATAAATCGCGTACAGAATCCTGTCCTTGTTGTCTATATATAAGGTGCTGATCTCGTGTCCTGTACTTATTAGTTCCAATGGCTTACCTTTCCAGTTGTAGACGGCGATTCTGGACAGGTCGGAAGGGTCTGGACCGCCACTGAACATGCTGTCAATGACGTCCATTCTGTTTGTTGCACCGTCATATGTGCCGTAGATCCTTCTGTCGGTGGCATATATTCTCCCGAGGATGCAGATATCTTCCATGCAGTATTCGGATAGTTCACGCGAGTACAGGCTGTCGGGCTCGGCAATATGGCCGCTTGTGCAGATGTGCTTCAGCCTGCTCCTGCCGACAGAGTAGATATCAAGTATCCCTCCTCTCATTTCAAGTGCCAGTTTCCGTTCGTTGGGGGACAATGCTGCTGTATAGCTTGCAATCTGGGGCTTCCACCTGTTTTCATCATTCAGAAAAGCAAGGCTGTCGATTTTTGCCGTGATCCTGCCGGATTCTTCAATCAGTTCCAATATGGGGGAGTGCTTCCCTCCATCTTCAGAATCACTTCCCTGGTCGAAGACTATCATGCCGAATCTTGTCTGGAAAGAGCCGTTGATCGGCGGCTGGTCTTGATTGTAAGGCTTTTCATGGACAGCATCACGGCCAGAGTTTATCAGTGAGTCCAGCTGCATCGTCATAGTGCGTCCGGTACGGAAGTCACTGCAGGACAGCACGCCTGTCCTGTTGTCGAAATTATAGCGCTTGCCGCATATTTCTCCTATTTTCTCAAATTCCGCTTCTCTTTCAACCGGAAATCCTGAGATGTGACAGTAGTTGTTTCTGCTGACGGCGCAGGACGACAGCATCAGGCAAATTGCCGCTGCTATCGCTACTGCCATTGCTGTCTTTGTAGTCTTTGTAGCCGTTGTTACCATTTCTGTCGCTGCTGTGTTGCTGTTATCGCTGTTGTTTCTGTTGCCCTTGCTGCCATTGATGCTGCTACCGTTGCCCTTGCTGTCCTTGCCGGATTTATGTTATGGTATTTGTGGCAGTAAATGACTTTCAGAAGCATCCTCGGCCCTGTCCCGGCATTCCATGCGAATGAGGTGTCTCCAGCTGTTTGCGGATTTGCCGTGCGTCCGCGTCGATGGCGGCTCCGTTGTCGGTATTGCTGGATCCGGAAAGTGTCAGTAAGACAAGCGGCGGGTGCGCAATGATGGTCAATTTAGGTTTGAAGGCCATAATGTTCAGATAATGTGCTTTTTACAAAAAAAACATTTTTGTCCGTTTTTCCAAAGAATACCGAAATATTCTTTGTGCCTCCAAGCAAGGGATAGTTGGCGCTGATGCCGGATGTCGTTTTCCGATACGTCCTGGCATTGTATGAAGATGAGTTCCTGCAATTCACCTGTCGCAGTGATGTGCCCTGTAGCGGCCTGGGAGAGGGGTGAGTGCGACAGGTCTCCTGAAAATCGTTAGACCTGTCGCAGCAGTATGCCCTGGAGGGCCCTGGGAGGCCGGTCGGTGCGACAGGTGAATTGCAGGAAGCTGATGAAGGCAGCAGAGATGGCTGGTGGCGGATGTGTGGTTGAGTGCGGATGGATTTCATATGTTTTTGCGGAGGAACATGGGACACGTGGCCGGCCGCACAGGCAGTTCCGCAGGTGTCATCCGCGGATGTGTTTCCAGACGCTGATGAGCTTGTCGGGTGTCCAGCGCGCATTTGCAGGGCTGGTGCTTGGCAGATGCAGTATGTGCAGCCGTCTTCCGGAAATTTCTGCGCAGGCAGCCCTTATGCCGTCAACTTCGTAAGCCGTTACCGCTTCCGTCTGGCGAGTGTCTTGCTCCGCCGTGCATGTCGCAGCTTCTGCCTGCCGCGTGACCGGTTCCGCCGGGCTGATGACTGCTCCTGTCATCCGGAGATATTTGTCGAAGCCTGCCGCAGCGGCGCTTCCGTTCAGCGCAATCGTGTCGATTCCAGGGAAACGGAGCAGAAGACCTGCGATGTCGTTGAATTCACCTTTGCGGATGTCGGCATCCATGCTGCCGGGTCTGCTTGCCGCGTGATATACGTCCCAGAGCACGATGCGGCAGGTGGCGAGCATTTCCTTCCTGGCAGCATAGTCTGCGGGGCAGGGGAGACCGTGGACGGCGGCAATCACCTTCCAGAAACGGTTCTGCGGATGTCCGTAGTATTGCTGGAGCTCAAGTGACTTGTCGCCCGGAAGCGATCCGAGAATCAGCAGTCTGGGGTCTTCGCACACAAGAGGGGCAAGGCCAGTCTTTCTGGCGGAAGGCTCCGTTTCCATGTCTGGGAGCCCGGTCGCAACTTTAGTTTTCATGGTCGTCCATCCATTGATATGCAAGCCTCTCGCTGCCGTCCGTCAGGAAAATGGTACCGCAGTGCACGAAGCCGGCGGCGCTGAATGCATGCTGCATGATGATGTTGTCGCGGTGGGTGTCCGCCCGCAGCGAACCGCACTGGCGCTTGCTCCACTCGAAACAGCAGTCGGCAATTCCGGAGAATGCCGGATCGCCGGCGAGACGGTGAATGGTGCAGTAGGGACGTTCAGCGTTGTTCGCTTCAGCGCCTGTGCCTGCATCGAGCCACCTCCCTCCGTATATCTTCGCGTATGTCGGTTCCTTTCCGGGAATGAGGGCGAAACTGCCGACAATGCTCCCTGAGACCTCGATTACATACGAGACATTGCGTCTCATGTCCTCACGGAGCTCCCCAAGACCCGGATAGGCTCTTTTCTCCGGCCATTGAAGAGGATTCCCGCTCTCGCGCATTGTCTGCCTCGCCAGTGCATACAGCCGCAGCACCGACGGAATATCGGCTTCGGTTGTATGGCGGATGACAGCCCTGTCCTGTCCGATTCTTTTTCTTGTCATTGCTGTTCTGCAGTGTTCGAGTGGATGTTCGGCTTCAAGACAGACAAGATAATCAATAATTTCAGGAATAAGCTCATCCGCTGTGGGGAAAGTGATATGGCTGCTTCCAGATGCTCCTCGTGGCGTCAGGCTGAAAAATGCCGGAGTGCTCACGGATTCGCATTCAGGTTCAGTCGTCACGGTTCCGCCTTCACCTGATCTGAATGCGAGTATATGGAGTCCCCGTCCTGTTCTACAGCTGCCATTTGAGAATATATGGCTCGTCGGCAGCGACAAGACCGTAGAGGATGTTGTTCTCCCGGTCAATGTCGAAACAGGTCAGCTCGCTTTCGAAATGATAAGCTTTCCCGGGCTTTCCGTTCCAGTCGAAAGAGAGTATCGTGCGGGCTTGTGCCGCGAGCTGGGAAGGGTCTGTCAGTTCAAGGCCTATGTAGCCTACCATGAATCCCTTGTCGTTGCAGACTAGACAGTTGTGGATTTTATAGTTCGGTTTCTGCCGGTAGATCTTGCCGATGGGGACACTGATGAGTTCGGCTTTCTGCGTGACCGCTTCGGGTCCTGAGAGCCTGTGGGTAAGTTTCAGTTTGCCGTCGTATATGTCGATGTATTCAAACGAAAGGCATGCGACTGCGGTATGCCGGGAATCGGGGGAGACAGCTATCTCGGATTGGAACAGAGCGTTGTCCGCAGGAGTGTCCGGAGAATCCTTGAGTACCGGGAATACTTTCACGCTGTCACAGGTCTCGCCGGACAGTGTCATCAAGTCCATCCTTCTTCCGGAGAAAGGGCTGGACAGCGCGAGCACCGACTCCTCTCCGAACGGGACAGCTTTCATGAACTCGTCCTTCATGATGAAGGTCGTGTCCGACACGATGTCACCGTCGATTGAAACCCGCATCACCTTCCTGTCCTGTGTGCCTGAAAGCCAGATGTCCCCGTCCTTCACCGACATTTGGAATATGCTGAGCATTTCGCCGGGGCCGCGGCCTTTGCTGACATGGTACATGACGGTGTCCTTCCGCGTGTCGACTATTGTCAGCATTCCTTCCGGGTGTGCATCGTCCTGCAGGACCAGGCGCCCTTCTCCGGCATATTTCATTCTGTACGGGCGCAGAAGGTCAAGACCCGGCACATTGACCGCTGCAGCATCCGAGTCTTTCATCTCCACTGTCTCGAAGTCATCCAGCGTGTAGAGTTCCACAGGGACCTCTCCTCCCTGCCTGTGGGAGCACGATGCCAGAGCTATTATGCCCGCCATGGCACCAATTAGCGCAACGTGTTTCATGATAAGCTAAAATTTCTTTTCCGGAAATAGGTTTACCGTGGTTGAACAATATATAGATAGAATCTCTTTTATAAGTTGATGCCTGTCTTAGTGTTACTGTAGGTGACTGAAGGAATAGAATCCGTTGCAAATGAATATAGGAACAAAATCCATTGTTGACAAATATAGGAACAAAATCCATTGCCAATACTTAATCAATCCGAATGAAACGGGATGATCAGTATACCGGTGCACGTCGCACCTGCTGCTTGGTTCTGCTGCACCGTTCCGCCGCGCAGGTATATGATCTCCCGTCAATCGAATCGGCTGCCTGACATTCTGAAGTGAAGAGCATTCTGCATCCGGATCACAAAAATGCCTGTGCGTTCGGATTTTGTAACATACTGACAATGAGTGATTTGGCATTTTAAACCGCACAGACAAGGGCAATCAGAACCCGTCTTCCTGTGCGGCTGATATTGGGAAGTACTTGAATGTCAATGTGTTGCTGATTGATGCCGCACAGGAAGATTTTCAGCGTGTGCCGCTTTTGGCTTTTCCGAACCATTGCTCCGTTGCTTTGCCGTGGTCTGCCGGCACCGCGAGCCGTCAGGTGGTTGCGGAAGAGGCAGGCTTTTCCCCGAATCCATCGCCTGCCGCGGCCGCAACCACCTGACGGCGACGGCACGAAAGCAATCATTCGGCAAATGCTAGCCGCAACCACCTGACGGCGACCACCGGCAGGCAACCGCACGAAGGAACGAATACAAAAAGAAACCGGTTCCCGGCCAAAAGACCAGAAACCGGCTCCGATATACCACAAGTGGAACAGCCGAATTACTCGGCAACCTGGACAGAGGTAACGGCACCTGAGTGCACTCTGGCGCAGAGCCTCCTTGTGCTGCTTGAGGCAGACTATGTCCCTACCGATTCATAATTACGGCGAACAAGATAATTGAGAACGTAGTCGGTCTTTGCTTTAACCACATCTCCAGCCTTGCCGGGAGTTGTCTCATTGCTGTGCCGGAGCTTCGGCCTCGTGTGCATCGCCGTTCTCATCGACAGTGAAGAATACCTTCTGCATGCCTGTCGTGAGTTCGCCTTCTGAACTCAGTCCGAATGTGTATGCCATGTAGAGAGTGCCAGGGTTGACCGTGTCAATTTCTGAGGAGAAGATGAAGGTCTGGTCTCCCTGGAGGAAAAGTCCGAACATGTCGAATAATTCAGGCAGGCTTATTCCTTCGGCAGCAGCCATTTCTGCCCACATAGCAATGTCATCGGCAAGATATTCCGCATCGGAAGCATATTCTGCATAGAAATCAGCTTCGCCGACCATCCCGACGTAGGTCATTTCCTTGTCTGCCGGAACAACGCTTACGCTGAGGCCTTCATCCGTGACCCCGTTGACCTTTATGGTGCAGTCCATGGGATCTTCAGGTCCGGATGAGGGAGAAAGCGTCTTGAATGTTTCGGAAAGCTGGACTTCTGTGGTGTGGCGACCCTTGTTGTCAAGGCCGACGGCAACCACGTAATATTCCGTTGATGCGTCCAGCGTTGTGTAGGTAAAGCTGTCGTTTCCTGTCACGGAGACCATGGAGGCTGCGGCTTCGGGAGTTATTTCGAATCCGTATTCATCCGACAGGGCTTCGGCTATGATGGCGAGACCGTCGTCCATAAGCTTGTCAAGTCCCTCACCGCTAATGTAGCTGTCCACGAGAGGTTTGTTGTAGACCTGCCAGAAATATGTCGTCGAAGCATTGCTGGGCATCACGGTGATGCTGGCGCCGCTCATGCTGATGTCCTTGATGTCAAAATCAAAGGTGCAATCCTGGGGGACAAGTTCTCCGCCTGCCGAGTGGAAGGGAACCAGTGTCACCGAAGTGGTTGGATAGCCCCCGAGGTAGCCGAAAACGACGGCATAGTAGTCTGTGTCTTCTTCCAGTATCCTCGAAAAGTCACGTTCAACGCTGCCAGTCTCGATACAGTTGTCGATAAGGCCCCCATAAATTCCGATAATATGCTCGGCCAGCCTCTCTTCGGGAACGTCGGTCAGTCTGTCGGCTTCAATGCAGTCGAGAAAATATGGATCATCGTTGGCAGCTGTCACGGTCACGACGCCTGTTTCGGCGTTCACCGATACCTCAAGCTTGTTTTCTGAAGGTGCAACTGCAGTAGTGGTCACGAATTCGTAGACGGGGTCGAGCGTTATCTTTCCTCCTTCGCCGACACCGAAAGCCAGGATTGCATAATTGCGCTTGGGCTTGATGGTCCATAGTTCACCGGCTTCGACCGTAAGGTCTCCCTGGTGGACGAATTCTCCGTCGGCCTTGGTCCAGTCTACCATTCCGGATTCATTGGCTATCTGCACGAAACCTTCGGCCACTGCCATCGGGTCGCCGAGATTGTCATAACTTTCACGTGTGGTGATACCAACGTAGTAGAGGGTCTTGGGATCAGAACTCTTGACGTTTACCGTGAAGGTTGTAGCCTCGATGTTGGAGATGGTCAGTTCAAGTGACGGCTCTGTCGGGGTTACAGGGGTTTTGGTACAATTTGCTGCCAGCACAGCCGCAGCAACGATTGCACTCGCCCTCAAAAACAGATTTTTCATAAAATGGATTTGGTGTTTGAAATGATTGAATGGTGTTGCTTGTAAATTATCAGCGGTATTAAGATAATTGTTCGAATCTTTCGCCTAAAGGTAATATTTTTTATTCATTTGCAAACATTTTGCGTCTGACTCGTAAAAATGCCTGTGCGCCCGGATTCAGTAATTTATTGACAATGAGCGATCTGATATTTCTGATCTCACAGTCATGGGCTATCAGAACCCGTCTTCCTGTGCGGCTGATATTGGTAAATGCTTGAATGCTAATATGTTGCTGATTGATGCCGCACAGGCATATTTTCGGCGTGCTCTGCTTCTGGCTTTCCCGGCCAATCGCACCGCCGACCTGCCGTATCATGCCGGCACTGCGAGCCGTCAGGAGGTTGCGGAAGAGGCAGGCTTTTCCCGAATCCATCGCCTGCCGCGGCCGCAACCACCTGACGGTGGCCACCCGCCGGCGACCGCACAAAGGCAACCACCTGACGGCGACCACCAGAAGGCAGGCGTCAGCAAGCCCGCCGGCGACCGCGATTGACCAAATACAAAAAGAAACCGGTTCCCGGTCAAAAGACCAGAAACCGGCTCCGATATACCACAAGTGGAACAGCCGAATTACTCAGCAGCCACAACAGTAACCTTGATGTCGGCAAAAACGCCCTTGTAGCACTTGACCTTGCCTTCGAACTCACCGAGCTCCTTGATGTCGGCGATGGTGATGTTCTTGCGGTCAACCTCAACGCTGGCAGCAGCAAGCGCCTCGGCAACCTGGGCAGAAGTAACGGCACCGTAAAGCTTGCCGTTCTCGCCAACCTTGGCAGCGATCTTGATGTCAACTGCGCTGATCTTGGCAGCCAGCAGCTGGGCATCGGCAACAAGCTTGGCCTCTTTGTGAGCTCTCTGGCGCAGAGTCTCCTCGTGCTGCTTGATGGCAGACTTGGTTCCTACAGACGCGTAACCCTGGGGAACAAGATAATTGAGAGCGTAACCGGTCTTTACTTCAACCACATCTCCGGCCTCGCCGAGATTGGCAACTTCTTTCTTAAGTATGATTTTCATAACGCTTCAATTATTTAAGGAGGTCAGTAACGTAAGGAAGAAGAGCGAGTGAGCGTGCACGCTTCACTGCCTGAGCCACTTTGCGCTGGAACTTGAGAGAAGTTCCGGTGATGCGGCGGGGAAGGATCTTGCCCTGCTCGTTGAGGAACTTCTTCAGGAACTCAGGATCCTTGTAGTCTACATATTTGATTCCTGCCTTCTTGAAACGGCAGTATTTCTTCTTGCGAACCTCTACGGTAGGAGGGTTCAGGTAACGGATTTCGTTGTTTGTTGAATTAGCCATGATGATTCCTCCTTTATGCTTCTACGGTTTCAGTTTCAGGCTCGGCTGCAACCTCGTCCTCCTGGACAGCAGGCTGGGCCGGCTCAACAGCCTTGGGAGCGGCAGCCTTTGCTGCGCGGGTCTGACGGCGATGCTCTGCGTATGCCACTGCATGCTTGTCGAGGGCTACGGTCAGGTAGCGGAGAATGCGCTCGTCACGATGGTACTGAGTCTCAAGGGTGGCAACGAATGCAGGGTCAGCCTTGAACTCAATCAGGTAGTAGAATCCTGATGTCTTGTGCTGGATGGGGTATGCGAGCTGCTTGAGACCCCAGTCCTCCTGGTACACGATCTCGCCGCCGTTGTCGGTGATGAGCTTTGTGTACTTGGCAACCGCTTCCTTCATCTGGGCTTCAGACAAAACGGGAGTTGCAATGAAAACGGTTTCGTACTGTTTGATCATTTTGTTTGTATTTGTTTAAAATTGAAAACCCCTCATTTTGAGGGGGCTGCAAAGATATAAATAATTTTCAATGTGTGCAATACCCTTCAGGGTGCTTTGCGGTGAGGTGCAGAGCCTCATATTTCTGCTGTATCAGGGCGGTGTCAGCCTTCGCGTCGTCGGTGCAGATGAACCTCTCTCCGATGCTCACGCGCTTCTTGCCCCAGTCAAAATACCCGAGGTAGACCGGGCAGTTGAGTGCCCTCGCGATCGTGTGGTATCCCATCTTCCACCTCTTGACAGCCTTTCTCGTGCCTTCCGGAGCGATGCAGAGATGGAACTCTCCCTTTGCGGCTTCCATTTCCGAAATGACGCTCTTGACCACGGTCGCTCCGTTGGTCCTGTCGACCGGGATGCAGCCGAACTTTCGCAGCAGCCAGCCGAGCGGTCCGACGAAGAACTCCTTCTTGATCATCACATGGGCCGTGTGCCCGAGGCTCTTGTAGTAGAAATACGACACGATGAAGTCAGCGATGCTGGTGTGCGGGACGCCCAGGATCACGCATTTCTCTTCCGGAGCCGGGCCGCTGTCGGCTTTCCAGCCCCATATTTTCATCACGAGTCCGTAGAAGTTCATTTCGCTATATGTTTATGTCCTCGAGTTCCTCCTCGCTGCGCAGGTTCCTGCGTATGAAGTTCTGCCTGTCGATGGTATTGTCGCCCATGTAGAATTCCATTATGGAGGCTATAGACTCCCCGTCGGCGATGCTCACGTCGTCGAGACGCATGTCAGGTCCGATGAAGTGCACGAACTCGTGCTCGGAAATCTCTCCGAGACCCTTGAACCGCGTGATCTCGACCCCGGTCTTGAGCTGGGCGACAGCCTTGGCCTTTTCGTCGGAACTGTAGCAGTAGCGGGTCTCCTTCTTGTTGCGCACCCTGAACAGGGGCGTCTGCAGGATGTGCACGTGGCCTTCGCGTATCAGCTCCGGGTAGTATTTCATAAAGAATGTGAGCACAAGCATCCTGATATGCATTCCGTCGTCATCGGCATCCGTGGCCACGATGATGTAGTTGTACCTTAGGTTCTGGATGTTGTCCTCGACGCCGAGTGCCGAAATGAGCAGGTTGAGCTCCTCGTTCTCGGCAACTTTCTTCCGGCTTTCCTTGTAGCTGTTGATGGGCTTTCCGCGAAGGGAGAATACAGCCTGGTAATTGGCGTTGCGGGTTTTTGTGATGGTTCCGCTCGCCGAGTCTCCCTCCGTGATGAAGATGGACGAGCGCTCGATGTCCTCCTGGTTCTTGGCGTTGACCTTGTCGTTGTAGTGGAATCGGCAGTCCCTGAGCTTCTTGTTGTAGACGCTTGTGCGCTTGTTGCGCTCGCGGACTTTCTTCTGGATGCCGGAAATCTCCTCCCTCTCCTGCTGCGATGCCTTGATCTTTTCCTCTATCACGGGCACTATTTCCTTGTGGATGCGCAGGTAGTTGTCGAGGTTCTTCGACACGAAGTCGTTGACGTACGAGCGGATTGTCGGGCCAATGTCGACCTTCAGCTCCCCGTTCTCGTCGTGGTACTGTTTTTCCCACATGTAGGTGGACCCGAGTTTTGTCTTTGTCTGGCCTTCGAAGTTCGGCTCCTGGATCTGTATGCTGATGGCGCCTATGATGCCCTGCCTGCAGTCGGCGGGTTCATAGTTCTTCTTGAAGAAATCCTTGAGCGTCTTGGCGATGGCCTCCTTGTAGGCTGCCAGGTGAGTGCCGCCGTCGCGGGTGTTCTGCCCGTTGACGAAGGATGCGATGTTCTCGCCGTAGTCGTTGCAGTGGCTCAGCACTATTTCTATGTCTTCCCCTTCCAGGTGGATAGGGGGATAGAGCGGCTCTTCCTTGAAGTTCTGGGTCACAAGGTCAAGCAGGCCGTTCTCCGACTTGTGCGGCACTCCGTTGAGAGTGAGGGTGAGCCCTTTCTTGAGGTAGGAGTAGTTCTTGACCATTGTCTCGACGAACTCCATGTGGTACTGGTAGTCGCCGAACATCAGCTTGTCGGGTACGAAGGTGACCATCGTGCCGGATTTCTCCTTGCTGGCTTCCTTGCCGTTGGCCTTCAGCTCGCCGCGCTCGAATTCGGCCCATGCGCATTGCCCGTCCCTGTAGGAGCATACCTTGAAGTATGATGACAGGGCGTTTACGGCCTTGGTGCCGACTCCGTTGAGGCCTACCGACTTCTTGAAGGCCTTGTCGTCGAACTTGGCTCCGGTGTTGAGCATGCTCACGGCCTTG
>CABUIX010000039.1 GCA_902491795.1 uncultured Bacteroidales bacterium
TCGATGGTCCCCTTTCCGGTGATGGCTATATTCGTCTCACCGTAGGCATAAATAAGCGGATGGGCATTGTAGCAGTCAATTCCTTCCCAGCGTGTAAGCACGGCAGGCATATAGAGCGAAACGTCAGGAACAAACTTGAGCGTGGCGTTGTCGGAGAGGTGAAGCCTGACATTGCTCTTCATCGTGACGGGGCCGGTATAGAAGACGCCGTCCGGAATTACGACCGTTCCGCCTCCGTGCTGGTTCACGTCGAGTATCGCAAGATTTATTGCCTCGCCTGCAAGGACCCTGGCGTCTCCGGGCACAGCGCCGAAATCAGAAATGCTGACGCTGTATTCCGGGAATTCCACCCGGCTCATGTTTTCAACTATCCTGTCGGCCTCCGCCCATGGATCGCCGCCGGACAAAACTCCGGAGCTGCATCCCGTGACGAGCATGAATGCAGCTGCTGCTGAGAATAATAGGTTACTGCTTGATGCCATTTATGTAGGTTTCTGTTATTGTGAGATTCTTTATTGAAGACTTGTTCCATTCCGGAACAGGAGTGTCAACATTCACATTCTCGAAATGAATGTCGCTCAGGGAATATTCGTCGTCCTTGGGCGTGACATTCGCAAAACTTCTGCAGTCAAGGTCCAGATTCCTGAAGGTTATGTTCTCACCATACGAGCGGGGAATGTCCTCACGGCCCTTCAGGTCGAAGAACTGTCTCCACGGAGCCACGCTAAGAACGCAGCGGCAACTTCCCTTGACGCCGTCAATGGTAATGTTTTCGTAACGCTGAGGAGTGTCGGGACGCATCTTGAGCTGGAGCAGGGACTGCCCTTCCTCAACCCGGCAGTTACGTATCAGGATATTGCTTGCAAGAATGCATTCGCTTCCGCAGGTGATGCAGCTTCCGGTCGTGTGGTCGAAAAAGCAATCCTCGACCAGGATATTCCTGTTGGGGCCGTTGACCGGATCCTGATCCGCCCAGGGTCCCTTGCCGCCCTTGAAGCACACGGCATCATCGTTCACGGTGATGCGGCAGCCCTTCACCAGCACTGTAGAGCAGACATCCAGGTCGATTCCGTCGGCACTTGCCGACTTGATCGGAGCAATCGGCGAAAATATCCTGAGGTTCACGAACTTGATGCTGTCGGTCTTGTATGTGTGGCATGTCCAGAAAGGCGAATTCTGAAGCGTGGCGTCGGCAACGATTACATTGCGGCAATTCGAAATATGGACAAGACGCGGGCGCTGCTCGTCCTTGTTGGTGCATTTGGGATTCCACTCCCGGCGCAGGCGGAATGCCTTCCAGTACGGACTTCCGTTCCCGTCTATGGTCCCGGGGCCGGAGAGGGTGAATCCGTCGATTCCGTCGACATTTATCAATGCAGAAAAATATTTGCAGATTTCACCTTCGATGCGTGTGTCTATGATGGGAAAATCATATATTGACTCGCTTCCGAGCAGCACGGCTCCCCTCGAGAGATACAGATGCGTGCCCTGCCTGAAGAAAAGGGCGCCGGACTTGTAGATGCCTTCCGGGATGACAATCACTCCGCCGCCTTCTTCAGCAGCCTTGTCTATAACGCTCTGGATGAGTTCGGTCTGGATGAGATTCGGGTCGCTTATCGCGCCGTAATCGGAAATCTTGTATATTTTCCCCAATTGCTCGGGAGCCGGCACAGAAGCATCCTTGTACCACTCTGAGACAGGGGTACCGTCGGGGAACAGGAGCGGCTGCTCCTTGACTTTCTTTGCGCCGGCGGGCAAAACCACGCCAATGGCAAGCGCTGCCAGAAGAATTTTTTTCATGTCGGTGAAGATTGTTTTTCGGTATTATTGGTTACGCCGGCGAAGTTAGAAAAAATATGATAAAAGGCAATTATTTCTTAACTTTGACGGGTCTTGTCCGAAAACTAAAACCAATATATATGAAAGCATTAACCGCTCTTTTTCTTTCATTGGCCCTTTCGGCCTCACTTTCAGCACAGCAGGCACAAACCCTCTACCTTTCCGGAACCGGACTCGGAGACACGAAGACCTGGCAGTTCAGGTGTTCCGCCGGAATGAACAGCGGGAAATGGGGCGAAATAGAAGTTCCCTCGCAATGGGAACTGCAGGGATACGGTGAATACAACTACGGCCGCGGACTGGGGCCGCTGAACCCCCTCAACGAGTACGGCGAATACCGCTATACCTTCAAGGTTCCCGCATCATGGAAAGACGGCGACGTCAAGATAGTATTCGAGGGCGTGATGACCGATGCCGACGTGCGCATCAACGGCAAGTCCGCAGGTCCGGTGCACCAGGGAGGCTTCTACCGATTCAGCTACGACATCACCGGACTTCTGCGCTACGGCGCCTCCAACAAACTTGAAGTCACGGTCAAGAAGGAATCCGACAACGCCTCGGTAAACAACGCCGAGAGACATGCTGACTGGTGGAATTTCGGCGGAATCTACAGGCCGGTCTACCTTACGCGCACTTCCAGGGAACACATTGAGCACGTGGCGATTGACGCAAGGGCCGACGGAACCATGACCGTCGACTATGAACTGGAGAATGTGCCCGACGGGTCATTCATCGAGTACGCACTGAACCCCGCCGGTGAAAAGTCCGATCCCATTTTCTGCACGCTGCCGTTCCAGTCTGCCGAATCGCGCCGCGACTCCATCGACTGGAAAGACTACGGCTACGATATCATGACCTGGGACTGTGAGCATCCGAACCTCTACGACCTCACGATGACCCTCGTAGGCCCCGACGGCAAGAAGCTTCACGAAATTACGGAACGGATAGGATTCAGGACAGTGGAATTCAGGCCCAAGGACGGGCTCTACGTCAACGGGACAAAGGTAGTGCTCAAGGGCATCAACCGCCATACTTTCCATCCGGAAGGCGGACGATGCTCAAACAGGGAAATAAGCCTGATGGACGCGGAACTCATAAAAGAGATGAACATGAACGCGGTGCGCTCGCACTATCCGCCCGACAAGCACTTCCTGGAAATCTGCGACTCGCTCGGACTCTTCTACCTGGACGAGCTCGCAGGATGGCACGGACGCTACGACAACGAGGTCGGCCCCGGCCTTGTGGAGGAAATGGTCAAGAGGGATGTCAACCACCCCTGCATCATAATCTGGGACAACGGCAACGAGGGCGGCTGGAACACAAGCCTCGACAGCCTGTTCTACGAATTCGACCCCCAGAAGCGCCATGTGATTCATCCATGGGCGGATTTCGATGACCTTGACACTCACCACTACCCCACCTACCTCACCGGAGTGGCGCGCTTCACCAACGGATACAAGGTGTTCATGCCCACAGAGTTCATGCACACCAACTCCGACCAGGGCGGCGGAGCCGGGCTCGAGGACTTCTGGGCCAGCTGGACAGCGCACCCTCTGTTTGCCGGAGGATTCATCTGGGCATTCGTTGACGAGTCCGTCATGCGCGTCGACAAGGACGGCATCCTCGACTGCAACTTCGACATGGGCAACGACGGGGTCGTAGGCCCCTACCGTGAGAAGGAAGGCAGCTTCTGGGCAATCAGGAACATCTGGGCACCGATACAGTTCGGACAATTGTACATCACGCCTTCGTTCGACGGAACATTCTACGTGACCAACAAATACCTCTTCACCAACCTTGACAGCTGCACAATGGAATACAGGCTGAAGAAGATTTCTTCGCCTGCCGAGGGTGCTGAATCAACCGTCACCGCCAGCGGCAGCATCGAATTGCCGCCGCTCATTCCCAACACCACCGGAATAATGAAGATGGACTTGCCGGAAGGATTCTTCGGCAATGACATACTGGAACTTGAGGCGTTCGACGAATACGGAAAGAGCATCTGCACCTGGACATGGCCAATCCACTATGCAGGCGAGTATTTCGCCATGCACTACCCTCTCAAGGACGGAGGCAAGGCCGCTGTCGTCACTGAAGAAGGAGGCAGGACCCGCCTGTCCGCCGCCGGAGTTACAGCCGAATTCGACAATGCTACAGGAAGCATCTGCGGAGTAACCGTCGACGGCAAGCCCTTCCCCTTCGGCGACCTGAAGCCGGTCGGAATGAAGATGCAGTTCACCGAAGGCTATGCAAGACAGGACGGCGAGGATGCACTGTACGTCGCCAAATATCTTGGAGCCGTCGACTCCATCGTTTGGAGGATGACCCCGGGAGGCAAACTAGGCATGGACGCAGTCCTGCTAAACCGTGACAACGGAGGCGTGCGCGGAGGATTCGACGACGGCTTCATGGACACCGACATCAAGGACCTCGGATTCAGCTTCACCTATCCGGAGGAGAACGTCAAGGGAATGCAGTGGCTCGGAAGAGGGCCCTACAGAGTATGGAAGAACAGGCTCCGCGGGCACAACATTGACCTCTGGCAGAAGGACTGGAACAACACAATCACAGGCAAGGCAGTGAAGGGCAAGCTCGAATATCCCGAATTCAAGGGATACCACGGCAACATCTACTGGGCCGAGCTCGAGTCCGACACCGCACCGCTCACGATCTACAGTGAGGAGGACGGACTGTACCTCAAGGTATACAACCCCGAGGAAGCACCCGATTCACCCTCAAGGGTATTCCCCGTCCTTCCCGAAGGAGACCTAGCGCTGCTTCTTGACATTCAGGCCATCAAGAGTTTCAAGCCCATTCACCAGCAGGGCCCCCACAGCCAGCCGGGCAACATCCGAATCAAGTCCGGTGACGAGGGACTGAAGATCAAGGTCTGGTTTGATTTCAGATAAAACTTCAAAATAACCGCTTCAATGAAAAAATTACTGACAATCTGTTTGATGCTCGCATGCTCGGTCTTCTGCCTGGCACAGACGAACTACGACTTCTCCAGACTGCAGATGGAGAAACTTGGACGAGGTGTCGTTGCCGTGCGCAGCAACCCCGACGAGGTCTTCGTCAGCTGGAGATACCTGAGCAGCGACCCTTCCAGGATCGCGTTCAACGTCTACCGCGACGGAAAACTGCTCAACAGCAGCCCGATAAAGGATGTCTGCTGGTTCACTGATTCCAATTCTTCCGATGCCGCTGCCGTATATGAGGTCCGCCCTGCGAACGGCAAGGCAGTTTCCGGAAGTTTCACCCTTCCTGCCGGCGCGCCTCAGGGATATCTGCCGATACCTCTTGAGGCACCCGCACCGCAGACCATGCCCGACGGGCAGGTCGCGACATATTCACCGAACGACTGCTCGGTCGGTGATGTCGACGGGGACGGTGAATACGAGATTTTCCTGAAATGGGATCCATCCAACTCCCACGACAACGCCCACAGGGGCTACACGGGCACAGCCTTCATCGACTGCCTGAAGCTTGACGGGACAAGACTGTGGAGAATAGACCTCGGACGCAACATACGCGCAGGAGCGCACTACACCCAGTTCATCGTATATGACCTCGACTCCGACGGCTGCGCGGAACTGGTTGCAAAGACATCCGACGGCACAATTGACGGCACCGGCAAGGTCATCGGAGACCCTGATGCCGACTACAGGGTCCACGAGGGCAACACAGGACACATAATGTCCGGAAACGAGTATCTCACGATATTCAACGGACGCACCGGAGCCGCAATGCAGACTGTCGAGTATGTTCCCGGACGCGGTGAGCCCGGGATCTGGGGAGACAACAACGCCAACAGGTCCGACCGTTACCTGGCCACCGTCGCATACCTTGATGGGGAACATCCCAGCGTGGTGATGTGCCGCGGATACTATACCCGCGCTACCCTCGCGGCATGGGACTGGGACGGCAAGGAACTCAAGATGCGCTGGCTTTTCGACAGCTGGGAAAAGCCCGAACTCAAAGCCTACGAAGGCCAGGGCAACCACAACCTCAGGGCCGCCGATGTTGACGGAGACGGTTGCGACGAAATCATCTACGGATCATGCTGCATAGACAACGACGGAAAAGGACTCTACAGCAACGGATTCGGCCACGGCGATTCAATGCACCTCGGAGCCATGATTCCCGGATCCGACGAACTTCAGGTATGGATCGGGCACGAGGGCAGAGGCACCGGTTCGACTCTCGTTGACGCTGCAACAGGCAAACTGTATTACCGCATTCCTTCGAATGTCGATGTAGGGCGTTCCATGGCCGCCGACGTTGACCCGACAAATCCCGGATGGGAGATGTGGAGCTCAGCCTCCGGAAGCATGCGCAACTTCCGCGGAGATTCAATAGCCGTAAAGCCGGCATCACAGAATTTCGCTGTATGGTGGGACGGGGATCTCTCAAGAGAACTTCTTGACGGAAACCGCATCGACAAATTCAACCCGCAGACAAGGCTCACCGAGAATCTGGTGACCTTCGAGGGCGCAGCCAGCAACAACGGCACCAAGTCCAATCCCGCAATCTCAGGAGACCTTCTCGGAGACTGGAGGGAGGAAGTGCTTCTCAGGGCGTCCGACAACAGCGAACTCAGGCTCTATGTCTCCACTCTGCCCACAGAATACCGTTTCCATACCTTCCTCGAAGATCCGGTATACCGCACCAGCATTGCCACCGAGAACGTATGCTACAACCAGCCGCCCGAAGCCGGCTTCTATTTCGGAGGCGACCTGAACGGCAAATTCAGGGGCACAACTGTCAAGGGCCCGAAGATCAAGGCTGCTGCACTGCTGGAAGACGTGCTTCTCGACTCTGTTCTTTTCGAGCAGAAACCAAGGCAGCAGAGACCGCCCAGACAGATGCCTCCACGGCCAATGAGTCAGGACGAGACCATCGTGGACAACACTCCCGATTCACTTGACCTCGCAAAGACCGCACGTCCCGTTGCCGGCAGCTCGCGCAAGGGAAACAACCCGGTGCTCTTCCTGGTCGGTGATTCCACCATGCGGACTGGTACCAGAGGCAACGGCGACAACGGCCAGTGGGGATGGGGATACTATGCCCACGAATTCTTCGACGAAGACAAAATCACCGTCGAGAACCATGCCCTCGGAGGCCTTTCAAGCCGTACTTTCTACAGAATATGGTGGCCTGACGTGATCAAGGGAGTGCAGCCTGGAGACTACGTGATCATCCAGCTCGGCCACAATGACAGCGGCCCGTACGACAGCGGCAGGGCCCGCGCATCAATTCCCGGGACAGGCAAGGACAGCCTCAACGTGACCATCGCCGAGACAGGCAAGCAAGAGACTGTGCTCAGCTACGGCGAATATCTGCGCCGCTTCATATCCGAAGTGCGCGCGAAGGGAGCAACCCCAATACTCTTCACCCTTACTCCCCGCAACCAGTGGGACGAGGAGGGACATATCGTGCGCAAGACAGACACTTTCGACAAATGGATACGTGAAATAGGGTCCGAGACCGGGACTCCCGTTGTGGACCTCGAGGACATAAGCGCCCGCAAGCTCGAGAAATTCGGTCCCTACAAGACCGGATACATGTTCTACCGCGACAATATCCACTCCAGCGCATTCGGGGCCGAGAACAATGCGCGCAGCGCCGCCGAAGGGATTGCAGCGTGCGAATCCTGCGACATGAGGGACTACCTGCTCCCGCTGCAGCCCGACACCCTTGACATTCGCAGGCAGGAGGGCAAGCCGGTACTCATAGTGACAGGCGACAGCACCATACAGAACAGCGACTCCGACCCCGACGGAATGTGGGGCTGGGGCAGCGTGCTTGACACCGTGTTCGATACCACCCGCATAACCACCGTCAATGCCGGAAGGGCAGGCCGCAGCGCCCGCACATTTCTGGATGAAGGGCTTTGGGACAGGGTCTACAACAGCATCCGGCCCGGAGACTACGTGGTCATCCAGTTCGGGCACAACGACATGGGACAGATCGACAAGAAACCGTTCCGCGCCGAACTGCCAGGAACATCGGACGAAAGCAAGGTATATTTCATGCCAAACAAGCGCATGTACCAGGTCATCTACACCTACGGATGGTACCTTCGCAAATTCATCGTGGATGTCCGTGAAAAAGGAGGAATCCCTATTCTGCTGAGCATCACCCCGAGAAACGAATGGCCCGACGGCAAAATCGAACGCCGCAACGACAGCTACGGAGAGTGGTGCCGCGAGGTGGTCGAACAGACCGGAGTCGACTTCATCGACATGCACAACATCACTGCCGACTACTTCGACTTGATCGGACCAGAAGCGACCAAGGCCTACTACAAGAATGACCATACCCACACATCACGCCTCGGCGCCGAAAGGAATGCCGAATCATTCGCCGAAGGCCTCGAAAAGGCAGGACATCCACTTGCAAACTATCTGAAAAAATAAACATGAAACTAAAGACACTAATTTTGTCTGTTCTCGGACTCGGCTCAACCTTCTGCCTGTCAGCCCAGCAGACAGGCTGGTATACACCCTCAACTGAGAACAAGCCTTACGTGCGCTGGTGGTGGCTCGGCAGCGCAGTGGACAAGGAGGGACTAACATGGAACCTCGAGCAGTTCGCCAGGGCCGGGATCGGTGGATATGAAGTGACCCCCATCTACGGAGTCAAGGGCAACGAAGCCAACGACATCCAGTATCTCTCCCCCGAATGGATGGAGATGTACAAATACCTCGTTTCCGAGTCCGAAAGGCTCGGTCTCGAGTGTGACCTGAACAACGGAACCGGATGGCCATTCGGAGGACCGCAGATTACCGCAGACCTGGCTGCCCAGAAAATGAAAGTCACTGACAGCGGCATAGAGTCCGTACAGACCGGCCAGAAAGTGAAACGCGCAGCTCCCGGTGGAGAAGGATGGGTCATGGACCACTACAACCCGGAAGCGCTCAAGACCTATCTGTCACGTTTCGACGAGGCATTCGAGAAGAGCGGTGCCAAGTGGCCTGACACCTGGTTCAACGACTCGTACGAGGTCTACGGGGCTGACTGGACCCCTGGCTTCCCAGAATATTTCAAGCAGAAATACGGATACGACATCGTCCCCTACCTGATGCAGCGTCCCGAAAGTCCGGACAGCAGGAATGCGGTTGCCGTGAAGCCGGACCCGTCCGACCTCAGCGACTACGACAGGGCCATCATGGACTACCGGGAATGCCTCGGCGACATGCTGATGGAGAATTTTATTGACCCATGGGTGGAGTGGTGCCACTCACACGGCTCACGTGTGCGAAACCAGTCACACGGTTCGCCGGCTAATCTGCTTGACGTCTATGCCAAGGTGGACATTCCCGAATGCGAAACTTTCGGACGCTCTGCCTTCGACATCCCCGGACTGCGCCAGGATCCCATCATCCGTCCGAACGACGGGGACATGGCAGTACTGAAGTTCGCATCGTCGGCTGCACATGTCAGCGGCAAGAAGTACACCTCCTGCGAATCTCTCACATGGCTCACGGAGCACTTCCGAACCTCGCTGAGCCAATGCAAGCCCGAACTAGACCAGGCGTTCGCGGCCGGAGTCAACCACGTGTTCTTCCACGGGGCACCCTACTCCCCTGCCGAAGCCGAATTCCCGGGATGGATGTTCTATGCATCAATCAACATGTCACCCACCGGAGGAATGTGGAAGGACGCCCCTGCTCTCTTCAAGTACATTGAGCGCTGCCAGGCTTTCCTGACCGCAGGAGAGCCGGACTCCGATTTCCTGCTCTACTTCCCCGTATACGACATCTGGAGCACGCTCACCGGCACCCCGTACATGATGTTCGACATCCACAGCATGGACAGGAAGATGCCGCAGGTCAAGGAAGCGATGAACGTCATCCTCGCCGCAGGCTATGATGCCGACTACATCTCGGACACGCAGCTGCGCGAACTTGACATCACCAAGCCGGTGATTGTCCCTGACTGCACCTATATGCCTGTCGAGACTGCCCGCAGGCTCCTCGAACTCAAGGAAAGCGGAGTTCCCGTATACTTCGTCGGGAGTGTTCCCGAGGATGTCCCCGGACTCCACGACCTCGCCGCCAGACGCAAGGAATTCAGGAAGATTGCCCGCAAATTCGGCAAGCCCGTGACCATGGAGGCCGCATTTGCCGGAGTGAAGCCCGAAGAGTTCAAGAGCAGGAACGGCGGCGTGATGATCCGCCGCACCAACGAATGCGGGGGCTGGAACTATTTTGCCGCAATGCTCAAGGACAACCCGGTCAACGGCTGGGTCAAGCTCGGCACTCCGGCTGTATCGGCCATGCTCTACGATGCAGTGAGCGGCAAGTCAGGCAAGGCCCAGGTACGACAGGCTCCTGACGGCTGCGCCGAAATCAGGCTGCAGCTGCAGCCCGGGGAATCAATCCTCATCAAGACTTTCCCCACTGAGATCGATGCACCTGCATGGAACTATATAGCCGTGGAAGGTGAAGTCATACCCGTAGACCGTGCCTGGAACATCAGCTTCCCGGAAAGCGACCCCGCCATACCGGGCAATTTCTTCACCAACAAGGTTACCGACTGGACCAAGCTCGACATCCCTGAGGCAAAGATCAACTTCGGCACAGCCCTCTACTCTTCAGCCGTGAACATCGTTGATCCGAAGGCCGCCGACGACTGGATTCTCGATCTTGGCGACGTAAGGGAAAGCGCCAGGGTGTTCATCAACTGCGAGGAGGTCGGGACCGTATGGTCAGTTCCGTTCAGGATCAGCATAGGCAAGTACCTCAAGCCCGGCATCAACCTGATCGACGTTTATGTGACCAACCTCCAGTCCAACCGAATCGCGGACTATGACAGGCGCGGAGTGGAATGGAAGATCTTCAAGGACGCCAACATCAGCACCCTCGGAGGTCCCGCCTATTTCGGGGACTGGCCCGTTGACCCTTCCGGACTCTGCTCCGAAGTCAACCTCATCCCCGTCACCTATGACCTTCCGGCAAAGGAAGAGGTGATCAGGCAGGCACGCAGGGTAAACGACTATTTCCTGCACAAGTTCGGAGATCCCTCAAAGGTGGTTCCCTTCCCTTCCCGCAACAGGGTCTACGACGGGAACATATGGACAAGAGGCGTCTACTACGAAGGGCTTCTAGCCCTTAATGAAGTCGATCCCCAGCAGAGGTACCTTGACAACACCATGCAGTGGGGCGACTACTACAAGTGGAACATGCGCAACGGGCAAACGCTCACACGCAACGCCGACAATTATTGCTGCAGCCAGGCCTACATCGACATGTACAGGATTTACAAAGATCCAAAGATGATCGAGAACGTCGCCAAGTGCATGGAGAACATCCTGGCCAGCGAGGACGCGGTGTCCGACTGGGACTGGATCGACGCCATCCAGATGGGAATGCCCGTGCTCGTCAAGTATGCTGTCACCACCGGCCAGGACGAGTATCTCGAGAAAGCATGGGAGATGTACAAGTGGTCCCGCGACCAGTTCTTCAACGAGGAGGACGGGCTGTGGTGGCGCGATGCGGACTTCTGCCCTCCTTATACCACACCGAACGGCAAGCAGTGCTATTGGTCAAGAGGAAACGGCTGGGTTGTTGCGGCATATGTCCGCGTACTCAGCGAGCTTCCGGAAGACGCACCGCACAGGGATGTCTACGAAGCTGACCTGAAGGCCATGTGCGAGGCTCTCGTCAAGGTACAGAGGGAAGACGGCACATGGAACTGTTCACTCGCCGACCCCGATGATTTCGGAGGGCCTGAGTCAACCGGAACCTCACTTTTCATCTGCGGCCTCGCCTACGGAATACGCACCGGGCTTCTTGACGCCGAAACCTACATGCCGGCCCTTGTCAAGGCATGGAACGGCCTCAACAGGATATGCGTCCACGAAAACGGGTTCATAGGGTATACCCAGGGATCGGGCAAGGAGCCAAAGGAGGCGCAGCCCGTCACCTACGACCGCATTCCAGACTTCGAGGACTTCGGCACAGGCTGCTACCTGCTCGCGGCGAGCGAAGTCGCCAAACTCGCTGACTGAAGTGCCATGAACTGAGGGGACCGACTCCCCAAACCTGTCCGTACCGCTCCGGAAACTGCATGCAGCCATCCGGAGCGGTACGGATTTTTCATTGCTTCCCGCCAGGCGCTTGCCGGCCTCCCAAGAAAGCGGCAGGAAATAGGGGTATATCCGGAAATTTTACATATATTTGTAATGATTATGCCTTTTGACATTAACCAAAACAATTCAAACAATAATTAATACATAGCTATGTCCAAAGAAAAGAAATTCATTACCTGTGACGGTAATCAGGCTGCGTCCAACATCGCCTATCTCTTCAGCGAGCACGCGGCCATCTACCCTATCACACCCTCTTCGACAATGGCGGAGAACATTGATGAATGGGCCGCTCACGGCAAGAAGAACCTTTGGGGTGAGACCGTAAAGGTAACGGAGATGCAGAGCGAGGCCGGTGCAGCAGGAGCAGTGCACGGTTCACTGCAGGCAGGCGCTCTGACCACCACCTATACCGCTTCACAGGGACTTCTCCTGATGATTCCGAACATGTACAAGATTGCCGGTGAAATGCTTCCCGCAGTTTTCCATGTTTCCGCAAGGGCTCTTGCGTCACACGCCCTCTCAATCTTCGGAGACCATCAGGACGTGATGGCATGCCGCCAGACGGGATTTGCGATGCTCGCATCAGGATCCGTTCAGGAAGCCCAGGACCTCGCGGCCGTGGCACATCTTTCAGCCATCAAGGCTTCGGTGCCCTTCCTCCATTTCTTCGACGGATTCCGCACCTCGCACGAAATCCAGAAGATAGAGGCAATTGACGAGGAAGACCTCAAGAAACTCGTCAGCGAGAAATCTCTCGAGAACTTCCGTGCCCGCGCACTGAATCCCGAGTCTCCCGTCACCAGAGGAACCGCGCAGAACGGCGATGTCTATTTCCAGGCAGTCGAGTCACGCAACCAGGTATACGAAGCAGTTCCGGACATAGTTGCCCGCTACATGGGAGAAATCGGAGAACTGACCGGCCGTCAGTACCGTCCTTTCGAATATTACGGTGACCCCAACGCCGAGTGCATAATCGTCGCCATGGGTTCAGTGACCGAAACCATCAGGGAGACCATCGACTATCTCGCCACCAAGGGCCGCAAGTACGGTGTACTTACCGTTCATCTCTACCGTCCCTTCTCCGAGAAATATTTCCTCAAGGTCCTTCCCAAGAGTGTACGCAAAATCGCCGTGCTCGACAGGACCAAGGAGCCCGGTGCGCTGGGAGAGCCTCTCTTCCTCGATGTCAAGGCCCTTTTCCAGGGCAAGGAGAACGCTCCCCTCGTGATCGGGGGACGCTACGGACTGTCTTCAAAGGACACGACCCCTTCACAGATCATCGCCGTATACGACAATCTTGACCGCAAGGAGCCCAAGGCGGACTTCACCATCGGCATCGTGGACGACGTCACCTTCAAGAGCCTTCCCACCAAGGGAGAAATCTCAATCATGAAGAAGGGCACCACAGAGTGCAAGTTCTACGGACTCGGCTCTGACGGAACGGTAGGCGCCAACAAGAACACCATCAAGATCATCGGTACCCACACCGACCTGTACTCACAGGCATACTTCGACTACGACTCCAAGAAGTCAGGCGGATACACCTGCTCTCACCTCAGGTTCGGAAAATATCCGATCAAGGCACCTTACCTCGTCAACACTCCCGACTTCGTGGCCTGCCACGTGCCTTCATACCTTGAGAAATACGACGTGCTCAAGGGAATCAAGGAAGGAGGCAGCTTCCTGCTCAACTCACTTTGGGACGAGGAAGAGACAGTAAAGCGCATTCCTGACTACGTGAAGTCAGTCATCGGACGCAAGAAGATCAAGTTCTACATAATCAACGCGACCAAGATTGCCGAGGAAATCGGACTCGGCGGACGCACCAACACCATCCTCCAGAGCGCATTCTTCCGCATTTCCGGAATCATCCCGGTTGACGATGCCGTCAAGTACATGAAGGATGCCGCCCTCAAGTCCTACGGAAAGAAGGGCGAGAACGTGGTCAACATGAACTACGCTGCAATCGACAGGGGCGGAGAATATGTTGAGGTCAAGGTTCCTGCAGAATGGGCAAACATCAACGCCAAGTTCGTCAACCACAATGCAAACCGTCTTGCCACCCCGTTTGTCAAGGAGATTGCCGACGTGGTCAATGCCCAGTGCGGAGACACCCTCCCCGTAAGCGCATTCCTTCCCTACAGGGACGGCACCATGCCGGCAGGCACATCCGCATACGAGAAGCGCGGTGTTGCAGTGAACGTTCCCGTATGGGATCCCGAGAAGTGCATCCAGTGCAACACCTGTGCATTCGTATGCCCTCATGCTGCAATCCGTCCGTTCCTCCTCACTCCCGAAGAGGCTGCCGCAGCTCCTTCAGCTGTCAAGCTTGCTGACGGAAAGGCCAACCTCAAGGAATACAAGTTCGCGATCTCCGTTTCCGTTGCAGACTGCACGGGATGCGGCAACTGCGTTGACGTATGTCTCGCAAAGGACAAGGCACTCAAGATGGAACCCTACATCGACCATGAGGACGACCAGGCCGGATTCGACTGGCTCAACTCAAAGGTTGGCTACAAGACTCCTTCAGACCCCAAGTCAAACATGAAGAGCTCACAGTTCTCACAGCCTCTGTTCGAGTTCTCAGGTGCATGCGCAGGATGCGGCGAGACTCCTTACATCAAGAACATCACCCAGCTGTTCGGAGACCACATGATGATCGCCAACGCAACCGGATGCTCATCAATCTATGGGGCCTCCTTCCCTGCATCTCCCTACTGCACCAACGCACAGGGACACGGACCTGCATGGCAGAACTCACTGTTCGAAGACAATGCGGAATTCGGCCTCGGAATGAGACTCGGCTCTGAGCGCATCCGCGAAACTGTCGCCGCTCTCATGACCAAGGGACTTGAATGCCCCGACTGCAGCGACGAGATCAAGGCTCTGCTCAAGCAGTGGCTCGACAACCGCAAGGACTACGCGAACACCCGCGAGGTAGCTGACAAGCTCGTTCCTCTGATGGAGGAATGCGGATGCGAGACCTGCAAGTCCCTGCTGCAGCTCAAGAACTACATACCCTCACGCAGCCAGTGGATATTCGGCGGTGACGGCTGGGCATACGACATCGGCTACGGCGGACTCGACCATGTGCTCGCTTCCGGCGAAAACGTCAACGTGCTCGTGCTCGACACTGAAGTGTACTCCAACACCGGTGGACAGTCGTCCAAGTCAACTCCTGCCGGAGCCATCGCGAAATTCGCCGCTTCAGGAAAGAAGATCCGCAAGAAGGATCTCGGAATGATGGCAATGAGCTACGGCTACGTATATGTCGCACAGGTAGCGATGGGAGCAAGTCCCGTACAGTTCCTCAATGCCATAAAGGAAGCTGAGGCATACGACGGACCTTCACTCATCATCGCCTACTCTCCCTGCATCAACCACGGACTCAAGGCCGGCATGGGACTCAGCCAGAAAGAGGAGAAGCTCGCGGTCGAGTGCGGATACTGGCATCTTTACCGTTACAACCCGACACTCGAGGAGCAGGGCAAGAATCCTTTCACCCTCGACTCAAAGGAACCGGACTGGAGCAAGTTCCAGGACTTCCTCAAGGGCGAGGTAAGGTTTGCCTCACTTTACAAGCTCTTCCCCGAACGTGCAACCGAACTGCTTGAGAAGACAGAAGAGTTTGCAAAGATCCGCCTCGAGACATACAAGAGACTGGCAGGCAAATAGCCATTAATCTTTATCACTTGATATGATAAAAAAATTGATCACTTTAATGACTGCGCTGCTCGGCGCAGTCATTTTGGGATTCGGGCAGCAGCTGCCCCAACTCCCGAACGACCCTGAAACGAGGGTCGGCAAGCTTGACAACGGATTGACTTACTATATCCGTCACAACGACAAACCGGCTGACCGTGCAGAGTTCTACCTTGCCACCAATGTCGGTGCCATACAGGAGACCCCCGACCAGGACGGTCTCGCCCACTTCCTCGAGCACATGTGCTTCAACGGAACCAAGAATTTCCCCGACAAGGGCATTCTCAACTGGCTCCAGAGCATCGGTGCATCATTCGGCGGCAATGTCAACGCTTCAACCGGAGTTGAGCAGACGATCTACATGCTCAACAACATTCCCCTGATCAGGCCAACGGTAGTCGATACATGCCTGCTGATCATGCACGACTACTCGCATTTCGTGACCTGCGACCCCACCGAAATAGACAAGGAGCGCGGCGTCATCCTCGAGGAGAAGCGCTCACGCAACAATGCTGGATGGAGAATGATGGAGAAATCCAGGCCGTATCTCTACGGTGACTCCAAGTACGCCAGCTGCAGCATCATAGGAAGCGAGGAGAATCTCAAGACATTCAAACCCGAGAGCCTCACGAACTTCTACCACACCTGGTACCGTCCTGACATGCAAGCCCTGATTGTGGTCGGAGACGTTGATGTTGATCAGGTGGAGGCAAAGATCAAATCAATCTTTGCAGACATTCCGGCAGCCGAGAACCCCAAGGCCAAGGATGTGATCAAGATCCCCGACAACAAGGAGCCCATCATAGGCATCCTCACCGATCCGGAGAACACCAGCATCATCTACGAGGTCTACTGGAAGACCGAGCCCACACCTGAAGAGCTCAACAGCACTTCTCTCGGCCTGATGGAAGACATTCTCGAGAACATCATAGGCATCATCATGAACGAGCGTCTTGCAGATATCAGCGCAGCTCCTGATGCACCTTTCCTGTCTGCCGGCCTCGGCATCGGCAGTCTCACCGAGACTTGCGATGTTGTGTTCGGCCAGGCAGTATGCAAGGAGGACAACTCACTCGGAGGATTCGAGGCTCTCTTGACCGAAATCGAGAAGATGAAGCGCTTCGGCTTCACTGACAATGAGGTGGAGCGCGCAAAGACTGAACTCCTCTCACAGTATGAGAGCGCCATGAAGAAGGCCGACACCCGCAAAAACGACGAGTTCGTATACCCTCTGATATACAACTTCTTCGACAATGAGCCCTATATGGACCCTGCTGTCGAGTACGAGTATGCCGAGGCTATGATGCAGCAGCTTCCCGCACAGCTGATCAATCAGGCTCTCGCCCAGCTCATCACTCCTGAAAACATGGTTGTGATATATACAGCTCCTGAGCGTGAGGGCCTGCAACATCCTACCGAAGCAGAAATTGAAGAGGTGATAACCAAGGTTGAGAATGCTGACATTGAACGTCCCGCAGGCGAAGATGTTCCTGAAGCATTCCTTGATCCGTCCACTCTCAAGGGCAGCACTGCCGTTTCCACTTCAGAAGGTCTGTACGGCTCAACCGTCGTTGAACTGTCCAACGGAGTGAAGGTTGTCATGCTTCCTACAGAGTATGAAAAGGACAGGATTTCCTTCACTCTGTTCAAGAAAGGAGGTCTCAGCCTCATTTCCGATGAAGATCTCTATTCGTTCGAATCAAACATCTGGGCTCTGTACCAGCAGAACACAGGAATTTCGGACTTCTCGGCAACTACAGTGATGAAGATGCTTTCAGGAAAGCAGCTCAGCGTGAGCCCGTACATTGATTCATACAGGCACGGCGTCAGCGGAACATCCACCGCAAAGGATCTTGAGACTGCACTCCAGATTGCATATCTCTATTTTGCTGATCCACGCTTCGACCAGAACGAGTACGATCAGGGTATCAACCAGCTCAAGGCTGTTCTCCCCAACATCGAGTCCACTCCGGACTGGAGACTGAACGAGGAACTCTACAAGACCGCATACGACAGTCCCCGCAGGTTCATGATTGACGACGAGGTTCTGGCCAAGGCAAATCTCGCGACTATCGAGAAGAACTACAGGAATCTGTTCAAGGATGCTGCAGGTGCCACAATGATCATGGTCGGCGACTTTGATGTCGACACTGCCCTGCCGCTTGTTGAAAAGTACATCGGTTCGATTGCCGCCGGCGACATGCCGTTCGACTGGACATACCGCAACGACGGTCTGGTCAGCGGACGCAAGATCGATGACTTCGAGACTCAGATGGAGACCCCGATGGTGACTGTGCTTCAGGTATACACGATGGATGCTCCTTATGACATCGAACATGTTGTCAGCATGTCAGCACTTTCCCATATCCTCGACATGATCTACACAGAGACTCTGCGCGAGGAGGAAGGCGGCACTTACGGGGCAAGCGCAATATACGGCATGTCCAACAAGCCTCATGAGACACGTAATCTTCAGGTTGTGTTCCAGACCAATCCTGAATCTGCCGACAAGCTTCGCGAGCTTGCCGTGAAGGGCTTGAAAGATCTAGCCGAGAATGGCCCTACCGCGGATCATTTCGACAAGACCGTCAAGAATCTCGAGAAGGAGATTCCTGAGAACAAGGCTCACAACAGCTACTGGACCAGTGCTCTGCTCAGCCATGAGCTATACGGAACCGAGGACTACATCGCAAGCTATGAGGCTGCCGTGAAGGCCTTGACTCCTGAGAAGGTTCAGCAGGCCGCTGCGGATCTTTTGAACTCCGGCAACTACATCGAGCTCGTTATGAGGCCGGAAAGCGCTGAATAGTTTTCCGCTTCGCATATTTTGAGGGTGACCGCAGAGCTTGATTCTGCGGTCACTTTTTTGTCTTCACGGAGAGGCTGTGCTCCTCGTCAGGCGAGAAAAGCCTGTCTCGGAGCACAGCCTCCAAGCCGATCATAAAACGAGAGTATGTTCGGAGGTAATCCATTCTGGCTTGCCTCCGAAGGCAAATTAAAAAGGAGGATGACCGTTGATGTCATCCTCCCGGGTTTGCCCGGACCAGTCCGGGCATCGAAGTTTCACAGTTCAAATCAATCGTCTACTCCGCGTACGCGTATGCGATGCTCTCACCGAGCGGAACGTCAACTGCATTGTTGACCGTATACTCCATCCCGTCATCAGGCGTTGTCACGAAAACGGTGACATGGCAGTTCTCCTTCACCCACTTGTCATCAAGATCTATGGTGAATGCATACCTGATCTCCTGCCCTGCGTCAAGTGTACCGACAGAAAAGCCGCTATAGTCTATGTTCGAGACTCTGCTGTCGGCATAGCGGATGCAGTTGTCGTGGTTATTGTAGTCTCCGGTCCAGTATCCCTGATTGTAATTCTTCTGCGGGCCGTAGACACCGTCCTCGAGCAGCCAGGCCCCGACACGGAACTCAGAAGCCTGTGCCGCCTTCAATGAGACAAAGACAACGGCTGTATTGCCTTCGCAGCTTGTGGCGACCGCTATTCCGGCCTTTGCAGCCGACCTTCCGTACGCTTCGTCTATAATGTTCCTGAGCCCGCTCTCAACATTATAATTGCTGTAGGCAAGGCACATGTCGGCAACAACGGTCGGATATCCGGTCACTCCCATTGCCTGATCAAGCCTCTGGGACAAGTAGGCAGGATCGCCTGGATTGTAGGTATGTGCAGCCGTATGCACCACTCTCGAAGAATATTCCCCGTCGGCCAGCACATTGCGGAGCAGAGTTATCATCCCTGGGCAGTATCCGCAGCCCGTTCCGGTGAACTGCGTGAGCAGCACCTTCCTTTGGAAAGAAGTGCTTTCAGGTGCTGGGTCCTCCGGAATCTGAGGAAGATCAAAGTCCACGACCGTGACAGCAACCCTATCACTCCGAGCCGAAGCATACTCGGCATAGAAATAATAGGTTCCGGGAACAGTGGAAGTGAAAGCCAGGTCAGGAAGATCGAGCGGAGCATTCGTCACCCCGTCGTACAGACTGACCCCGTCAGTGACAGGCTCTCCGTCGGCAAGGGCCACAAAATGAACCGCATCCCTGCCGTCGGATTCTATTGCCAAGGTCGACGGACGCAGCACGAGACTTTCAACCTTTCCGGGAGGAGAATAGCCACCCTGACTGCAAGAGCACAGAACCGCAATTTCCGCAGCCAAAGCGACAAACAAACTTGAAGAACTCATTCGGATATTCAAATAAGAGAAAGCAACCCGGAATCATCCGGATTGCCTTCACAATACAAATCAGCGTATCACTTTGAAAGAGACTGACGATACTCGTCGAGGCTCTTCTCGAAAGATTCCAGAGTTGCCGCCTTCAGGTTCGTAAGCCGGTTGTACTTGACGACCTGTGACTCTGCTGGGAAACAGGTTCTTGACTTCGGCCTTGCTGCAGGCACCAGTCCGGGAACATTGACCTCAACCCCCTTGGTCGGTTCAGATACGGAGCTGATTGAAGTTGTCGCGTCGCCGGACCAGCCCTTAGTGAGAGTCAGGGCAGAATCAATCCTGTTGCCGTATATGCTCTGGTAGTAGCCGTAGTCAACCATGGCGTTCGGATAGAAGTAGGCACCCTCCAAAGCCGAATCGGTCATCGGATTCACGGTTATCGTCGCATTGTCTGAAGATACCTCAACAGGGAATGTACCGGAAGTCAGCACTGTATTTGACTCTATCTCGTCTGCGACAAGGTAATAATTTCCACCGGTCCATGCCTGCATGGGATGCATGTAAGTCAAATCCGTGGGCACTGTCACAGAACCGTCTTCTGACACTTCGAGATACCACTTGGGTCCGAAGTCATAGAATAGGGACGCAACATCATAGCCGCTGTAGCTGGGCTCACAGAACAGGTCATAAGGGGTAGCAGCCCTGAATGCATAAGGAGATGTCTCATATCCGAAGCCTACACAGAGAAGCCTGTTCAGTCCGCGAACCTTCGCGTTGTATGCTTCAGCTTCCAGCTTGAACTCCTCGTAAAGGGCATCAACCTCTGCCTTGTCCATTTCTGAATAGAGGGCATATACATCCTCGGGAAGAGTCTCGGGATAATCGTCAAGCCCGTTGAATACGGTAACCTTGATTGACTGGGGACCAAGACTGGCATATCCTCCCTGATAATAATCATAGGCGGAAACATTCGCGGTCATTGTCCACTCTCCGGGGAGATCAGTGAACAGTGAAGACTCGACTCTTTCAGCGGCAGGCTGGTCAGGAGCCGTCTGCTCGGCAACGGCCGGGCTGTTCTCATCAAGCTCGTTTGGAGTCTTCTCCTCGTTGTATGCAAGGATTGCAAGCCTTGTGGTCATTCCGTCGATGGAAGTGAAGGTGAGGTCAAGACCGTCTGCGCTGTTGATGCGCTCAATCTCTTCAGCCGAAAGCGGGTTGCCTGACGCCGCGATGTCGGCATAGGACATATACTCGAGAGAACTCTCCCACTCCCTGATGTAGTTGGCAGCATAATTTGCAGAAACCACAGGCACATTTCCGGTATTCTTCACGTTGAAGGTAACGGAGAACGGATCATCGCTGACCTCGCCGCCTACAGGGGTCACGGTAACCACGGGAGCCTCCATGCTCTTGGGAGTAGTGTCGAACTCAATGTGCTGGAAAGACTGTGCAGTTCCTTCGGCATTGCCCATGGCGGTAACGAGCATATGGAAATGAGAATCTGCGGGCACTTCGTAGAACATGTCCTCAAGATTCAGCTCATAATTGCCCTCAAGGGCGATGGCGCCATTCATGAAGGCTGCATATGAAGTTGAGAACCACTGCAGATAATCCTCGTTGTTGTCGAGATATCCGAGCATCATCTCGTAGGTGCTGTTGTCCATGATGAACACACAGTACTGGTATACATCCGGATCCGGAGTGAACTTAATGGTTCCGGTAACGGCCTTGATGTCAAGGTCTACCTTGACGGTTGCATCGAGGACGTCAGGCTCACGCAGCCTGAAAATCTCCTTGTCATACACACCTGACCAATAGTCGGCATCACTGACGTTGTACGGATCTTCCATGGCTGCAGCAGAGAAGCCTTCCTCATCGAAAAGCGGGACAAGATATCCTTCGTTGCCGTAAACATCACCCCAGGAGTATTCTCCAACCATGAATACCATAGGCTCACCGGGAGCAAACGGATTGTGGAGATAGGTGTCATTCTCCGTGTTGTCGAAAGTCAATGTCTGCGACTCCGTGACGCAGTGGTCGGGACCACCGTTGCTCTGCATCATCGAAGCGTCGGAATTGACTCCTCCCCAGAATATGTTGATCCTGTTGCTGTTGTACGTGAAGATGTCAACAGGCACATACCTGAGGGCATTGCCGCTCTCGACCACACTCTCAGGTACCTGGATGTGCACGCTGAAGGCAGTGTAGTCAGTGTTCAGGATAGTGATAGGCTCGGTATAGTCCGTTGTGGTGAACTGAACCGAAAGGACTTCCCCGTAGTACTCGCTGTCAACGGTCTTGGCGGCAAGGTAAAGAATGTAGTCCGTCTTGCCCTCAAGTCCGGAAACCGTAAATTCATTTTCACCGTCGGCACATGTCGCAGGCGTTCCGTTCAGGAAAAGCGCTTCCTCGGTGGGAGCAGTCTCGGGATCCTCGGAATAAACCGCCCAGGCATAGTCAGAAACGCCGGATGTCTCGAGGCTGAACACGGCCGATGTGGTCTCGGCGGACTTCAGCGCCAGCTCTACAGAAGGCTCTTCCTCCACGACAATGGGGTCCTTCTTGCACCCGGCAAGCAACACACTGCCCGCTATGGCAAGGCAGGCAAACAAAACAAAATGCTGTTTACACATAGGATATAGAAATTATAAAGGTTATTCAATTGCCCAAAAAGAAACAGATTCCAACAAAACTACTTTTAGCATATTGACTGCAAAAATACAAATTTGATATCAATAATGCAAAAAATCGTTTCGCCTTCTCATGTAATATGCAATATCCCTCTCCCTGTTTTTTCGCAAAGTT